>JARLGN010000178.1 GCA_031292775.1 Acidobacteriota bacterium
GGGAGAGGTAATTTGAATCTACTTCCCTCGCCCCTTTGGGGGAGAGGGTGGACCGCAACCGGCGCCGTCATCAGCCGGGGCGGGAAGGGGGCCCCACGTTCTGCTTGTTGTGGGGGTGAGGGGGTCAAAACCCAAGTGTTGCGGAAGTAGTCACAGGCCAGTAAGCAGTTGGCAGTTGGCACAGAGCCGTAAGCATCAATTGATTATTGCGGGCTCCGGCCGGTGGCGAAAACGTAAAGGGACCGCGAAAATCCGGCTCGCCGATGATACGATATGCTGAGCAGAACTTCACAGGTATGAAGCGCATGGGATTGGAAAGAAGAAAACCAGGGTAAAGCATTTCTGGAAGCAGGAAAATGAATAAGCGGGCAAATGGATTTGTCTTATGTATTCGCAACGAAGGCTACAAGGTGTCCCTCGAGTTGCGAAAGATTTACCAAGTCATATCTGACACGTCTGCGGAGCGACACCATTTGTTGAAGGTCATCGACGAATCGGGGGAGGATTACCTGTATCCGCGGGACTTTTTCCTGCCCATTGAGTTACCCAAGCCCCTGGAAAAGGCAGTATTGGCAGTGGTGTAAGGATGCGGAGGCGCGCTCAGGCGGCGTAGCGCGGACCTGTTCAACAAGGTCTGCGGCTTCTGCACGTGCAACAGCGAAGGACCGCGGACCTTGGAGAACAGGTCCGCGCTACCTTGCTAAGAGGTGAATGGCCGTTGTTCGTACTTCCGATTGCACGAGACAACATTGTGCGGCATATCCCATGGGTGGTCATCTGCCTAATTGGGGTCAATACAGCAATTTATGGACTCACTCTCTTTGGGCACCCTGCTCAGTTGTATCAATCTTGCGGTTTCATTCCTGCCCGTCCACACCTCTCCAGCGTCTTCTTCTCGATGTTTATCCACTCGAGCTTTTGGCACCTATTGGGAAATATGTTCTTTCTTTGGATGTTTGGCATTGCGGTAGAGAATTCTCTCCGACCGGTGTGGTTCTCGCTTTGTTATCTTTGCTTTGGGTTCACGGGTTCCGCTCTTCATTACGTTCTGAACTTACATTCAACTATTCCATGTGTAGGCGCTTCAGGAGCAATATCCGGTTTATTGGGCGCGTATTTTGTCATGTTTCCACACTCAGAATTCAACGTCGTACTATACTTCGGAGGGGCCCACCTGAAAACGGTCAAGACTCAGACGTGGGCTGCACTCGGCATTTGGTTTGGCATGCAGACGCTGCTTGGATTGATCTCTAGAGTAACAGGCGTCCTCTCAGTCACGGTTTGGGCGCAAATGGGGGGCTTTCTGGGGGGATTGGTAGCTGGGGCCTTGTACATGGTTGTTGTCCCCGAGGAAAAGCGTCAAGCCCTCATGAATGCTAAGCCATGGTATATGCAGGGAGGCCAATCACTCAGGGACAGCAAGTTGACGATCCTGAAGCTCTAAGATGGCTTTGTAAGATTGTGGGAAATCAGAATGGAGATAACCGTGACCAAAGACGAAATCATCCGCAAAAAACAGGAATACCTTTTCAACTGTGTCACGACCTACTTCAAGGACCCGATGGTGATTGACCATGCCAAGGGGCAGTATGTTTGGGATAGCGAGGGGAACCAGTTTCTCGACTTCCTGGGTGGAATCGTGACCGTCAGTGTGGGGCATTCGAATCCCCGGGTGACAGAGAAGATCAAAGCGCAGATCGACAAGGTCCAGCACACCTCCACGCTTTTCGTCACGGAAGCCCTGGTGAACCTGGCGGAAAAGGTGGCCCAAATTGCGCCCGGTAAGCTCAGGAAGAGCTACTTTACCAACAGCGGCACGGAAGCCAATGAAGTCGCCATCCTGACGGCGCGGATGTATACGGGCAACTACGAGATACTGGCATTGCGCCATGGATATAGCGGGCACTCGCAATTAACCAAGTCCCTCACCGGGCTGCACACCTGGCGCAAAGGTGGAGTGATGCCTCAAGCCGTGGTGCACGCGCCTGGGCCGTATTGCTACCGGTGCCCTTATGGGCTGACCTATCCGAGTTGCGATCTGCATTGCGCCAGGGACGTAGAGGAAGTCATCAAGACTTCCACCAGCGGCCAGATCGCCGGCATGCTGGCGGAGACCATTCAGGGTCTGGGCGGGTTCATCGTGCCTCCACCAGGATATTTCAAAATTGTCGCCAACATCGTGCGCAATTATGGTGGGTTGTTCATCGCGGACGAAGTACAGGCAGCCTGGGGGCGAACCGGGAAAAAGTGGTGGGGCATCGAGCACTGGGAGGTGGAACCTGACATCATCACCAGCGCCAAAAGCATGGCAAACGGCACGCCCATAGGGCTCACGCTGACACGCCCGGAAATCGCCGACGCTTACAAGGGCTTGACCATATCCACTTTCGGCGGAAACCCCGTAGCCTGTGTTGCCGCGAAAGCCACGATTGACTTGATTGAAGAAGATCGCCTGATGGATAACGCTGAAACCGTCGGCAATCATTTCCATGCAGGCCTCGAAGGGCTGATGGAAAAGCATGCGATTATCGGCGATGTGCGCGGCATGGGCCTGATGCAAGGCATCGAACTGGTAAAGGACCGCAAGAGCAAGGAACCCGCCTCCGATTTGACCAATCAGTTGCTTGAACGATTGCGCGTTCACGGCCTGCTGGTGGGCAAAGGCGGGCTGTATGGGAATGTGGTGCGCATGTCTCCTCCACTTAATATTTCCAAGAGTGATGTGGACACAGCGATTTCCGCGCTCGATAAAGGATTGGCGGAAATAATCGCCAAGTAGCTCGCCACAGGCGGGTCTTACGCGCAATTATTAGTAATCTTGATGAGGATGGCCTCTTTCAGAATGGAGAGGCCCTCTTCAGTGCGGCAGTTATGGTGATGCCTCCCTTCTTCATGGCGACGCCAATAGAAGTGTCACATTCCCACAATGAGTTGCCGCCCCCGAAAGGATGGCTCCATGACCGGCATTCCCGTTCTACATGTTGAAGCCGATTGCATCGCCCGCGCCTGGGAGGAATCGCTTCTGCTGCTCCACCAGAAAGGCTGTGACCTTAAAACACAATACGACAAGCCTGACGACCCGCCGAGCAAAGATGCGACAATGATGATCACCATCGACGAACCCCTGAAGGAGCCGATGATCCATCGCGATTTTCCGGGAGGCCCCGAAGACCTTCAGGAATACGTGATGGAGGTTCTGGACGGCATCAAGGACCACCTGGTGCGCGACCAGCGCGACCCCGGTGACACGCGATGGGAATATACCTACCATCAGCGGCTGTTTCGCTACACTGTCCCCGGGCTTCCACCCTTCGACCAGATTGAAACCCTTTGCCGCAAGCTGGCAGAGACGCCCTACACGCGGCGCGCTCAAGCTGTCACCTGGAAGGTTTGGGAAGATAACGACTGCTATGACCCGGCCTGCCTGCAAAGCGTTTGGTGCCGGATCACGGAACATAACGGCTCGCCGGTGCTGAGCATGAACGTGCGCTTCCGCTCCAATGACGCGTACAAGGCTGCATTCATGAATATCTTCGCCCTAGTCGAAATGCAGAAGCGGATTGCCGCCCGGGTTTCAGAACTGTCTGGCCGCCATGTGGAGGTGGGCCGGTACTGCCACATGGCCGATAGCTACCACATTTACGGATCATACTTTCGTGAGTTTGAAGCGCGCTTTCTCGGTGCCGTGGCCAAACGCAGCTTCGAGCAGCGTACGCTGCGCTATGCGGACATGCGTGAATTGATGGAAGAAGCTCGCCCGGCAATCCTGGAAAAAGCAAGAACAATGGGGCAGTGAGGAATTTCAAGAGTTCGCACGGTGAGCCCTGTTCGAGTCGCTATACGGGGGGCGACAACGCTTCTCGTAACTCCTACTGGTGCGGCGAGGCGTTCAGGCTGGGGCGCCACTTGCGAGGGCGGAGGGGCGCGTCTAACGGAGGCTGCGGAGGCGGTAGAGGATCCACGGCTTTGGGCTTACGATTTGCCAACAGAGCTCGCAAGGCCCGCTCCTGGGATGCCTTCAATGCGGCCTTTCGCACGTGCCGATGCAACGCTATGGCATAGGCAACAATCGGAGCGCTTAGCAGCCATGAGGCTGAAAAATAAGCAAACGTCGATTCCATCATCGAAGAAATGGTTACAAACATAAAAACTGCGGGAATTTCCGGGGGAACCAGGGATTTATCCGCTGGGGGTTGGAGGAAGAAGTATTTGATGAGGTAGTGCCACACGATCGCCAGTCCAAACAGAATACCCGCCCCTCCCAAGAAACCTGACTGAATGAAAACGTGCAGGAAAGCATTGTGCATGTGCAACTTAAGATAGTAGCGGTCGGCCTGAAAGCCATAGCCCACCCAAGGAGAATTCGAAAGGAGATACCATCCCTCCTCCCAAGTCTTGGTGCGTCCGGTCATCGTAGGATCAAACCCGTGCCCCCGGGTGAAATATCTATAAAAGGCGGATTGAAACCCCCACAAACCGAGCAAAAGACCAGCGGCTGTCCCCACTAGGATGCTAACCGTACGCTGGGCTCTTTCCAGACAAACTATCACGGCCACGCCTGCGAAAAAACCGACTGTTTCCGTCCGGCCGTTGGCAATAACCAAGGCGTAGAGCGAAGCGGCAAATAAAATTCCCCAGATAATTCGAGCGCGAGGCTTGCCTTTCCTTAGAAGTCCAGCAAGCGCCACCAGTCCTGAGATTGCCGCGTACCGGGCAAAGCCAGTGTTTCGAGTCCCCGCCATTCCCATGATCCCTGAAACCTTGGAGTAGGCAATCGCGCCGACCGGGCTGGTTTCCGATTGCCTCATTGTTAACGAACCTAGGAAGGGGATGGCGCCCAGTAAGCTCAGGGTGAGAATTGTACCCACACCCCAAGTGACCTTCAGAACTTTATGAATGTCGGGCAGAGGATTCTCAACAAGAACAATTGCCAGCAAAGCCAATACAATGGCCAAATAATTGACCCCGAAGTACAACGCATCCGTCGGATCGACTGACATGGTCGCGGAAGAGATCAATCCCGTGAAGGCATAAAACAACATCAGCCCCAGAGGACCGATGATCCATGGAAACAGCCGGCTTGATCGGGCGAAGATTAGCAGCAAAGCAATCCAACCGGCCAGCATCGGGGCAAATGCCCTTATGCCGTGGATCAAAATCGCTGCACTGGCGGGAAAATTCGGCGTCGCCAAGTACCCAAGGTCGGTGTTATATCCCAACCACAGAAGTATCCAAAGTCCCATGCCCAACAGGGCATTCGCACTAAACCTCTGCTGAGGCTTTGCAATCTCATCCGCCAGGAAGGGCTTCCTGGCAGCCCATTTCAGTCGCAAAGGTGCTGCTACATCAATGCCCATCTAAACCCCTAGGGAAGGTGCTTCCAAAACTCCCTTGTTTGTCTTGAAGTCCGTTCTCCGGGTGATCCCAAGCAGCTCAGGCTTGCCGCGCAAGGGGCCCGTCCAGCTTGCCCCTCTCAAGGCGCGAATTTCACAATCCTGGTTCAACCTTCCCAGAGCGTGTGTCATTAGATCCGTCGCCTTACTGAGATCGAGGTGAAAGTTCAAACCCACGACCTTGATTAACAAGCTTTTCGGGCCTCAGAAAGCCAATGTAAAGGAGTGGCCTTCGTGCTTCCATGACTGTCACAACAAGGATACAGCCACCGTCGCAAAGGCTCTAGAGGAGTCGCACAATTAAGCAAAAATGTCGCTAACACATTCTAAGTACCACATGTGGTTAATGTATGCAAGTACTACAAGAGCGCCAAAGCGCCTGCACATTCCAGCCAGCCGGAACGTGTTGCCAAGCGTAAGCATTAGCAATTTGGTGACCGTTATTACTTGTGCTACCTGCCCCCACATTGATGGCCGAAAGCAGACCGGGATGCCGGCGCTGCCGTGCCCTTTGTCCCCGACTATTTTGCGTGGCCTGTGGCGGTGGTGTGAGTGGTGCGTTTTCTGCCCTTGAACACCGGCGCGATGTTCTTCATGGGAGTTGCGTGCCCCTCCTTGTCGTGCTCAGCAAAATTCAATTCATTCTGGCAGGCAGCCATATTCGTCTGTGCGACCAGCAGAACATTATCCTGATTCTTCAATAAATATGTTAAGTGAGGTTCAAGCAATTGTTGCAAATCGAAAAGTTGGTTGGCTGCCTGGCCAAACTGTCCACCGAAGCTGGCATTTTCATAGTGTGAAACGCTGCGCCCCAGGCCGTCCACTCGAGGCAGCACGCTGTTGATAGCCACATAGGTTTGAAATCCCAAATACAAACTATCGGGGCGGGAATCAAACTGATTGCGCCATCCTTCCTCGGCCGCCATCGATTTGCGCAATGACTCCAAGCTCTGCCCGAAGGACTGCCGCGCTGCCGGCAGCATTTTCCATTTTTCCGGATGCACTTGTGTGAGCAGATCGCTCACCCGGTATTCTGCAAGCCAGACTTTGTGCATCAACGCTTTCACTTGCTGTGGATCCAAATAGCCGGTGCTGGCTGGAATAGGTGCCGGGACGACGGATTTCGTCGATTGCGGCGTAATTGTTTCCGTTTGAATATCCTGCGTGGCAGGGGCATTTGGATGCGGCGGTAAGGGGGCCTTTTTGCTGGATGATTGGCCAAGAACGGTAAGCGGGCAGAATGCAATGAACAGCGCTAAAGGAAATATTTTCATCGCGGACCTCTCGATTAATTTAGAAGGTGGAAACCAGCAAAAAGATGGCAGGAGCGGACCCACTTCATCGACGGGATGCAACTTCTCAAGTCACGGCGTTAACCTGCAGATTCCTCTACTTCCAGGGCAAACCTGAAGTGGGGGCGCGGGATGCCTCGTCCCCATCGATTTACTTCCCAACGTGCCTGGAGGAATTTGATATCGGGACGCAACCCCAGATTCAATGCGGAGGGCGTGGCGCCGGAATAGAATTTTTGCGGAAACCAGAACAGCGCCTGCGTTCCCCAATCCTGCCCGTCAGCCGAGCCCCATATGGAAACGTGAAGCGATTCCTGCTCCAGCACATTGCTAATCTGCAAAATCAGCAGCAGCGTCTTCCCTGCCAGCGCACCTAGTTCCAAGGGAGCACACTGCCCCGAAGATTCTGCCAACGTACCGACAGGCACCAAATATCGAGCGGTCGAATTTGTCATAACGCTGTTGTTCATACGGTTATTCAGATCCATCCATCCGATTAAGAAATCGTACCACAACTCAAGTCAGGTGTCAGGTGTCGGAAGCGGCTGTCCGTTGTCCCTGGTCCGTGGTCAGTTGCGATCGACCAATAACCTGGGGCAATGAACCCGAATTGGAAAGTACCTGGCCCCCAGTCCCTGACACCTGCCACCTTCTTCATCCCCCTTGCGTTTTTTTGTCAGGAACGCATAGACTCACGGGTTCAAGGTTTGCTGATGCGCTTAACAATTCGTTTGCTTCTTTTCATGTTTCTCCTGACAGGGACGGCCAAGCCAGCGGCGGTTTCCAGCATTTCGCTCGACGGTGATTGGCACTTCCTTGCCGACCCGGACGGCGCGCTCGACGTGCAAAAACTCGCGTCGGCCGCTAATGTCCGTCCTACGCGCGTTCCTTCCTCGTGGCAATCGCAATTTTCCGACCTGCGTGATTACGCCGGGGTGGCATGGTATTGGCGCTCAGTTACTGTGGATTCACGCGCAGCAGATCAGGTGGCACTGCTGCATTTTGGCGCGGTCGATTATGCTGCGGAAGTTTACGTCAACGGACAGAAGGCAGGTTCGCACGAGGGCGGATATCTCCCCTTTGAAATTGACGTCACTCCCCTGCTCCACGAGGGTGAGAATCAAGTCGCCGTGCGCGTCGTCGACCCTGGGGCCAAACCTCATGAGGTTGTCGAGGGCATTCGCTACGCGGAAATCCCTCATGGCAAGCAAAATTGGTACGTCCAGACCAGCGGCATCTGGCAGAGTGTGGAGCTCGAATTTCGCCCACATGTTCGCCTGGGTGCGGTCCACATTTCCGCTGCTCCCGATGGAACCATTGCCACCACCACCCCTGTTGTGGGACCGAGTTCATCTGGGCAAGTGAGCGTCACTGCGGAAGTTCTGGACCCTGCCGGCAAGAGCGTGTGGAAGGGCACGCACGATCTGGCCAGTGGAGAAGCGAGCGCCAAGTTAACCGGGCAAATCCACGACCCTTTGCTTTGGAGCCCATCAAGCCCCAGCCTTTACGAATTACGAGTCTCCCTCAGTTCCGGTGACTCCGCCCAGTACCGATTTGGTTTTCGCAGCTTGACTACCCATGATGGGATATTATATTTGAACGGTAAGCCCATCTACCTGCGTGGGGCGCTGGATCAGGACTTTTACCCCGACTCGATCTATACGCCTCCTTCCCTCGACTATCTGCGCGACGAGATGCGCAAGGCAAAAGCGCTGGGTCTGAATCTGCTGCGCTGCCACATCAAGGTGCCCGACCCGCGCTACCTGGAAGCCGCTGACGAAGTTGGCATACTGATCTGGTATGAGATTCCCAATTGGGACAAGCTCACCGCCGATTCCCAGCGTCGCGCCATGGAAACGCTGCATGGCATGGTGGAGCGCGACGCGAACCATCCCTCCATCGTGATCGTGAGCATCATCAATGAAAGCTGGGGCGCAAATCTGAAGGAACCCGCCGACCGCGCCTGGCTGAAGTCCGCCTACGACCAGGCCAAGAGCTTTGTTCCCTGGCTGGTGGTTGACAACAGCGCGTGCTGCGACAACTTTCACATGGCCACCGACATCGCGGACTTCCATCAGTACGCCTCCATACCCGACTACGCGTCCAACTTCGATCGCGTGGTGGATGACCAGGCGCAGCGCCCCGGATGGCTCTTCAGCCCTTACGCCGACGCCACGCCCAAAGGCAACGAGCCGCTGGTGCTCTCAGAATTCGGCAACTGGGGATTGCCGCAGGTGCCGGAGGATAAGCCCTGGTGGTTCAACCGCGAATTCGGCGGACGGGAAATCACTCAGCCGGAGGGTCTGGAGAAGCGCTTCACCGACTATCAATACAATTCGCTTTTTCCTGATATGAAAAGTTTGAGTGAGGCCACCGAATGGCACGAATTAGAATCGCTGAAATATGAAATTGGGGAACTGCGCTCGCACCCCGAGATCCAGGGTTATGTCATTACGGAATTCACTGACGTGAATTGGGAGGCGAATGGCCTGTTGGATATGTGGCGAAACCCCAAGATATTTGGCGAATCGCTGAGCCTCTTGCAACAGGACGATTTTGTCGCTCTCCACAGCGACAAGCGCAATTACAAAGCGGGTGAGACGGTGGAGGTTGAAGTCGATGTTTCGCACTATGGCCCCGGCGATCTGGCGGGCGGGAAAGTGGATTGGGCATTAAAAGGCA
>JARLGN010000179.1 GCA_031292775.1 Acidobacteriota bacterium
AGGTGTCACCTGTTGGAACGCCGGCGCCGAAAGCCCTGTTCATTTGCAGGTCAGCAGCGTGGCGAAAGCAAAAAAGGTCCTTCAAAAACTCGGCGTCCGCGTAACCGAGGAGGAAGTCCTGCGCGTCACCTTGCCGGATAAGCCTGGAGTCCTAGGCGACGTGGGTGCGCGCCTGGCGGCAAGCAATATCGATATTGAATACGCTTACGCCAGCCTCGCCAAGGGTGGCAAGAAAGCGGACATGATCTTGTCAGTCTCCGAAGTGGTGGGAGCGTCCAAGTTGTTGCGCGGGCTGAAGGGGTAGGCTGTATATCGTAGCCGCACCCCACCTACCACCTACGACCTGCCACCTACTTTCCGAACGGATAACGATTCAACTCCAGTGCCCTGTCGGCCAGTAAGCGCTTCAGGCCTATCAGATCGGGCGGTGTACGGCGAAGGAATCTCCTGAGAATGGAGAGATGGGTGCGAAGCGTGTCACCCTCCGCAATTCGAGCCAGCCCCCGCCGCGCTTCCAATTCCAGACGATCGGCCGCTTCATGTATGCAGACGCGCGCCACGGCAATCCCGGGGTCGTCGCTTGTCGGCGACGAGGCCTTCGCCAATTTCTTTTGAGTACGGAGCAATACGCTTTCCATGGCATAGACCGCCATCACCAGGTTACCGATAACGCCAATCACTTCCTGCTCCTGCTCCAGCGCCAGCATGTAACGCTGCACGGCGCTCCCGGCCACCAGCAGCACCACCTTTTTCGCGCCCAGAACCAGTCTTAACTCTTCTGCCAGGGGTTCGTCGTCATTCGCCTCTTCCATTGGGCCCATCCTCAGGATTTCGTCCGTCAGTTTTTGCGCGGCGGCGAGCAACGGCAACTGGCCCTTCATGGAGCGCTTCATCAGCATGTCAGTAATCAGCAGGCGATTGATTTCGTTGGTGCCCTCGAAGATTCGATTGACGCGCTGGTCGCGGTAGATGCGCTCAACCTCGTACCCGCTGGAAAACCCGTAGCCGCCGAAGATCTGTACGGCTTCGTCGGCCATGAAATCAAGCGTCTCCGTGCCCAGCACTTTCAGGATGGAGCACTCCACCGCATACTCCTGCAGAGCTTGCAGGATTTGCTTGGGCGCGGTTGCGGCGCCTTGATCGATCCCCATCAGCATGGCATCGATCATTCCACTGGTACGGTAGGAACTGCTCTCGATGGCATAAATTTGCGCCACCATCTCACCGAGCTTTTCCTTGATCAATCCGAAATCGGCGATCTTGTGTCCGAAGGCGTCGCGCTCCTTTGCCCACCTCAATGACTCAGCCAGGAGGAATTTGCATCCGCCGGTGCAGCCAGCTCCCAACCGGTGCCGCCCCATGTTGAGAATGTTGAAGGCGATCAAATGCCCTTTGCCGATTTCGCCCAGAACATTCTCCACCGGCACGGCGACATTTTCAAAATTCAGCGGCGTAGTGGAGGAGCCGCGAATTCCCATCTTGTGTTCTTCCGCGCCGGGCGTGACCCCAGCAAAGGTGCGCTCCACAATGAAGGCCGTAAATTTCTCTCCATCCACTTTGGCAAACACCACGTACACGTCGGCGATGCCGCCGTTGGTGACCCACATCTTTGCCCCGTTCAGGATGTAATGCTTTCCGTCCGGAGCCAGCGCGGCCCGCGTCTTGCAATTCAATGCGTCGGAAGCTGACGATGCTTCACTCAGGCTGTAGGCGCCCACCCACTCCGCGCTCGCGAGTTTGGGCAGGTATGTTGCCTTCTGTTCTTCCGTACCAAAGAATGCAATGGGGAGGATCCCAATGCCGGCCTGCGCTCCCACCGTGGTGGCCCAGGAGCCATCGCGCGCCATCTTTTCCGCGACGAGGGTGGATGAGATCTTGTCCAACTCCAAGCCGCCAAATTTCTGCGGAACGTCGGTTGCGCAGAAACCGAGATCAGCCGCCTTCTTCAAAAGCTCGCGCAGCAGGCCGGGCTTTTTCTCTTCAATTTCGGCCAGGCGGGGAACAATTTCATTTTCGACGAATTCCTCAGCCGTTTGCGCAATCAGCCGATGCTCTTCCGTCAAATCCTCGGGCGTGAATATCTGGTCCGGTGAGCGCGACTCAATCAGAAAGCTGCCGCCTTTGACTCGCTCCGCGGCGGCCACAGATGCGTCTGCCATATTTCACCCCCTGGCATTCAGGCTCGATACTCGTGTGCCTAACTGCAGTCAAGATCAATTCCTAGGCCGGATTATTCATGAAAGAGATAACGCCGAGACGACTTAAGAGCGTTTCACACAGAGTGCACGGAGCGTTTTATGGGCAAGAAGGATCGATCTAGTTGACCACAGAGTGCACGGAGAAAGTATCGGGAACATCTCCGTGTTCTCTGTGCCCCGTCTCTGTGACCTCTGTGTGAAGCCGTATGCCTTGCTTTGCCCTCAAGAAGATTCGTGAATAATCCGGGCTAGCTTCAACCACCCGCCGGCGGTTCCCACAGCTCAACGCGATTCCCCTCGGGGTCCATGACCCACGCAAATCGCCCGTAATCGTAATCTTCGCGGTGCGGGTCCACTTCCACTCCCTCCTCCTTCAGCGCTTTCAGAAGGCCGTCGAGGTCGGCGACGCGAAAGTTCATCATGAAGCTCGCGTTGCTTGGCTGGAAGTATTCGGTCGATTTGGGAAAGATAGACCACACCGTCATTGCCTCTTTGCCCTTGTCATTATTTTCACGCCAATTGAAGATCACGGCCCCCTCCGGCCCGCGCTTTATCCCCAGGTGCTTTTCATACCAGGCATACAACGCTTCCGGATTCTCCGCCTTAAAGAACAGTCCGCCCAATCCTGTCACTCTCTGCATTTGAGCCTCCCTTTCTTGGTGGTATGGGAGTCCCGCACGTGTTAGGTCAAGGCCAGAAGGGCCATGCCACATCCGGTCTCCGTCTATTGCATGTTTTCAAAGATTCCTGCCGCGCCCATGCCTCCGCCCACGCACAGGGTGACCAAGCCATACCGGGCGCTTCGACGTTTCAACTCGCCGAGCAGCGTGGCCGTAAGCTTGGCGCCCGTGCAACCCAGCGGGTGGCCCAGGGCGATGGCGCCGCCGTTTACGTTGGTCTTCTCCAAGTCGAGCCCCGCCAGCTTGATTACAGACAGCGCTTGGGCGGCAAAAGCCTCGTTCAGTTCAATGACGTCGATATCCGGCAATTGCAGGCCGGCCAATTTCAATGCCTTGGGAATGGCGTACACCGGGCCCACGCCCATTTCCTCCGGCGGGCAGCCTGCCGTCGAATAGCTCACGAAACGTGCCAACGGCGCGACTCCCAATGCCTTGGCCCTATCGAGAGACATCACCACCGCGGCTGCGGCTCCATCACTCATCTGCGAGGAATTGCCCGCGGTCACCGTTCCATGCGCGTGAAATGCCGGCTTGAGTTTTCCCAGCGCCGCCATGGAGGTGTCACTCCGAGGCCCTTCGTCAATTTCAAACCGTACCTTTCGTGTTTGGGGTTTAGAGCCTCCGTTCAAACTGACGTCAATGACTTCCAGGGGCACAATCTCTTGCTGGAATTTCCCTTGTCCAATTGCCGCCACCGCGCGCTGATGACTGCGAAGCGAAAACTGGTCCTGTTCCTCCCGCGTAATCTGATATTTTTCCGCCAGGTTTTCCGCGGTGAGCCCCATGTTCAAATAGGAATCAGGGTAATGCTCCATCAGGTAAGGATTCGGGGAAAAATGATATCCGCCCAGGGGAATCATGCTCATGGTTTCTGTGCCGCCCGCTAGGATCACTTCCGCGGAACCGGCCCTGATGCGTTCGCACGCCAGGGCAATCGCCTGGAGTCCGGAGGAACAGAAGCGATTGACGGTCATCGCCGAGACCGTTACCGGAAGGCCGGCACGCAACGACGCCACGCGAGCAACGTTATTCCCTTGTTCGGCCTCCGGCATCGCGCAGCCCAGAATAACGTCTTCCACTTCAGCGGGGTCGAGAGCGGGCACACGCTTCAGCGCTTCCGCGATCGCGGCTGCTGCCATCTCATCCGGCCGGGTGGAGCGCAAGATACCGCGCGGCGCCTTGCCCACCGCAGTGCGCACAATGGAAACGATGACGGCTTCCTTCATGCTTATCTCCTGGCTTTAAGATGTCCCTGGTCCCTTATTGGTGACTTTTGAGTTGCAATGGGTGATTGCCCGGCTCCACACTCTAATTGTCCGTGACCTTCGAAGGGTCGGGAATCACCAAATTCCGATCAAAATCAGCAAAATTGGCCCTCCGATTGGGCAATTTTCTGCAAGATCAGTTTCAATTGTGCATTTCTGTCCGATATTTTCTCGGTAATTATGTCATGGTTTTCTTTGTTTTCATACACATAACGGCTTCGAACGTCATAAACTAACATCTTTATTTCCGGGTTTTTCCCCGTATGTACCTTTTGTTTGTTTGAAATGTGACGAAATCGCCACGCTGGGCGCAGGTTGGAAACTTCCATCCTTGGCATGTGCTCCACCCTTCATCGGAGGGCACGACCTTGCGTCTTTAGAATGGACACATGACTAGCCTTTGTCAAGGAAAAAGAGGAATCTCGATGGCTATCTTTGCGCCTTTTGCCGCTTGGCGTCCTGGCGTGAAAGGCTTTTTTTCTCCCCGCAACAAAGCTCTTGCGCCCCCGCGCGGCGTGTCAAAAAAAACGCTCACCCGTCCGGCGAGATTGGCCGATTAACGAAGCGGAGGAGTGTGGGGGCACTGCGAGGGGGGCAGAGGCGGAGAAGGCGAGGAAGTGACCCCTCACCCCCACAACCAGCAGAACGTGGGGCCCCCTCCACCTTGCGGTCCCCCCCCTCCCCTGCGGAGAGGGATGTTGTTCTCGGCGTGCGCGTTCGCACCCCGCAATATTTCCAACCTTCTCCCAGGGGAGAAGGTGCTGAGGTACGAAGCGGATGAGGGGTCTCTTCCGCCGCCTCGACCACCGTTTGCCTGCCACGCACAACCGCGAGTTGGCCGTATTACGGCCAAGCGGATTGTCCCACGCCTTGTAGCGCGCCTGCTTTGTAGGTCCGCGGTTCTTCCGGCCATTTCAACGAAAAGCCGCGGACCTTGAGGCGCAGGTCCGCGCTACCGTGCTTGCTCGATGGCGGCGTTCACTCGCAGATCGACCAAATGCGCAGAGATGCCGCCAAAGAAGATTACTTGCGGACCCTCGGCATTCGGTTGTTGCGCATTCCGAATGCGATGGTGCTGGAACACCCGGATGAGTTCGTGCGGACGATTGTTGGTGCCATGAAATCGATAGCGGAGGAGTCAGGAAAGTGACCCCTCACCCGACTCGCCCCGGCTGATGACAGCGCCGGTTGCGAGCCACCCTCTCCCTCGGAGAGGGAAATTGTTCTTTGGGGGCGTGCGCGCCCCCGGAAAAGGATTTGTTTCCTTCTCCGAGGGGAGAAGGTGGACCGCGACAGGCGTTCTCTCCAGCCGTCGTGGGCCGGATGAGGGGTCACTTCCGCCGCCTCGACCACCGGTTGCCTGCCACGCGCAACCCGCCTGTCTCAAGTCTGACGGGTGGCGCCATCCCGACTCTCAACTCGCGCCCTGCGGACGACGTGGAAACGACCAGCGGCGAGACGATTCCAGACTCAGAGTTCAGCGACTAAATCACGCCTTGCTCTCACCTTGCGGCGCCCTCCCTGTACATCCTGAAAGACCAATCGATTAGACCCTACGCCCGCTTGGTAACTACGCAAGCGGTCATTAGGACTCCGCCCCTTTGATGTGCTGGCATACGGTCGATTACTTATGCAAGAGAATATTTCCCTTGCTCGCGCGGTCGTATGGGTAGAGAATTCCTGCGGAATTTCATTGATCTTCGCAGTAATGCTGCGTCATGTGTGCTTTCACAAGAAATGGCCCCGAGGGTCAAAACCCCGAGTCCCCGGACATGTTTTGCTAACTCCGACTATCTTCACTGGCACTCCTCTTCCAAGGTAGTAGAATTGGCCGTCTCGGAGCTAGGCAACGTAACCGCACTAGTTCGGTCTCGCAGATTGCCAACTGACGAGCGCAACTCTGGAGTCTGTCGGCGCCACGAGTGTTTAGGAGGAAACGATGAGGACATTTGCATTCATTTTCCTGATCACAACAACCGCTGTGGCGCGCACGGATTTCTGGGCGCCAGTAGTGCCGCCGCGGGCGCACTATTCAATTGACGCGAGATTTGTCGCTGACGCTTCGCGCCTGGAAGGCACCGAGACTATTCGGTTTCGCAATGATACGCGGCAGCACATCGGCCGAATCGCGCTGGATTGGTACGGAGACATTCTGCATGTGCGGGCCAACGGCGTTCCCGCGAATCCATCACCGGGGAAGTACAGCGTCGCGCTTTTCGACCTCGCCGGCGATGTAGCACCGGGCGGCGAGGTCCAGCTAGCGGTTGACTTTGTCACGACATGGAAGCTCGATCCGCACAGCGCGAGCGCGATCACGTCCTTTGTAGGTCCCCGCCTTTGGTGGGGCTTCAGTACGCTTGACGACTATGAAGTCCGTCTCCAGGTGCCGGACGGTTACGCCGTGGCCACAAGCGGGCGGCACGACCCTCGGACCAACGTCTACCGGGGAAATGGCCTTCGCGCGTTTGGACTATTCATCGGAAAAGGATACGAAAGCGAGGAAGCCGATGCCGGTGACGTGCATATTCGCGTCGTGTTTACGTCACCGTATAGAGCCCGCGCCGACGTGCTCTTGAAAACTGCCGTTGATGTGATCGGCTTCTACCGGCAACAATTCGGTTTCTATCCGCAGCGCACCCTTTCAATTGTGCCAGGCACTGGAGCTTATCCCGCCGCCAGCGGGTTGAGCGTAATTGGGCAGGAGGTCCCGTCGGACGACCCAGAATGGTACTTGCGTTGGATTACGGCCCATGAGATCGGCCATATGTACTGGGGGGACTATGTCTTCGGGCAAGGTTCAGACTCCCTTACGTGGCTGATGATCGGTCTGGGCATCCATGCGGACCACGAATACGCTCGATCTCGCGACATCAAAGGTATACGGGGCGGGATGGAGGAGAATTATGTGACTGCCGCGAACCAGGGATTTGACACAACGATGGATTTCACCGAAGAGCAGAGGGTTGACAAACACCTCGACTACAACACGTACAGGAATGCCGTGGAACACGGTAAGAGCATAGCATTGCTCAATGCTCTGGAGTCTGTGGTCGGCGCCGACACGTTCGCCAGCATCTATCGCCAGTGCCTGAAGGAAGACGCGGGAAAACAGCTCGGCTGGCGGGAGTTCCAACGGATCGCGGAAATCGAGAGTGGGCAGGATCTTGATTGGTTCTTTGAGGAATGGGTTCGATCGTCGGGAAGTTCTGATTATCGTGTTGCCAGGCAGGGGTGCTCGCCGGCCGACGGCGGGTATAGCTGCACGGTGCGAATCGAGCGCGTAGGTTCGACTCGGATGCCGGTTACCGTCGCTGCCCGGTTCAACAATGGCTCGGAACAACGTGTCCAGACAGAGAGATTGGCCGATATCGAAGAGTTGAACTTCCAAAC
>JARLGN010000026.1 GCA_031292775.1 Acidobacteriota bacterium
GGTTTTTTTAATGCGCGTGGGGGGGCTGGGGGGGGGGTTTTCCGCCGGTTTTTTGACGCGCGGGGGGGGGGGGGGGGGGGGGGGAAAAACCCCCCCCGCTACGTCGTTTTTCATGAGTCTGCCAGACCTCGTTTCCTACCTATTGTCCACAGCGCACCCTCAACTCACCCAAACCTTCCGAGATTGCTCAAGTTTAACCTGCGTTTTGCCGAAGGATAATAAGTGGGTTCCCGGGTATGCAGGGGTTGAACTGTCGCTTGTTGCTCCCCAAGGCTGCCCGGCCACGCGCGTGAGAATGGGGACGGAAGATGAACGGACACTCGTCGTCACGGCGGCAGGTTCGCCGTAACTAAGGAGCAGGATGGCTACAATGGTGCCTGGTCATAGCCAGACGGTCACTTTCCCGCAGAGTTCCGTGCACCTGCCCGGACCTCAGGAATCAGCCTTTGCGTCTTCTCACCTCGTCGCCGGTTCAGGCAGTGAGCTGGAAACCCGGACTCACCAACTCTCTTTATTGGTGGAGGTCAACGCCGCGCTGGCTGGGGCCCTCGATGTGGAATCGGTGCTGGGAGGGATCTTGTCGCGTTTGGCTGACCGCGAGCGGCTGAGCCACGCGCGAATCTATCGGTTGGACGCGCCAACAGGGGAACTTCAGCGGGTGGCCTTTGGAGGCAGGAATGGGGCATCGCGGCGAGTTGTTTCCCTCAAGGAACCCACGCTCCTGGCTTGGGCGATCCGCCAAAAGAGCGCGGTTTATGTTCCCCAGGTCGACAGGGACCCTCGTTGTCAGGAATTCAGCAATGAAGAGCAATGCGCGTACGCAGTTCCCCTGCAAACCAGCACCAGTGTACTCGGCGTTCTTGATGTGGCGGCCGATCACGCGGATGGGATCCGCTCTGTAACCCGCAAGCTGATTGACCAGGTTGCGACGCAGGCCGCTCTGGCGCTGGAGCGCAGCGAACTTTACAAGCAACTGCGCGTCTCGGAAGAGCGCTTCCGCTCGATTTTTGAACAGGTCCATTTTGGGGTGGCACTCACGAGCCTGGATGGACGGTTTTCCACTACGAACCCCGCCTTCGCGCGCTTGTTGGGTTACACCTGCGAAGAATTACAGGGGAAACACTTCGCGGAAATCACCCATCCTCACGACGCAGCAGCCAGCCAGGAATGTCTGCAAACGCTGCTCAAAGACGGCGCGGGGCAAGTGAATCTCGAATTGCGCTATCTGCGCAAGTCGGGTGGGACCCATTGGTGCGCCACCAGCATTTCACTTCTCCACGACGCAGCGGGCCGCCCTGCTTACTTTCTCGGGATGGTGCAGGACATCGACGAGCGCAAGAATGCGGAAGAAGAGCGCACCCGATTGCAGCAGCAGCTTTTCCAGGCGCAGAAAATGGAGGCGTTGGGAACATTGGCGGGCGGCATAGCCCATGATTTTAACAACCTGTTGAGCGTCATGCTGGGTTTTGCATCACTGGCTCGTCAGCGCTTGAGTTCTGACGATCCACTGCAAGACTCCATGGGCATGATCGAGCAGTCGGCCCAACGCGCCGCAGAGTTGACGCGCCAACTCCTGGGTTTCGCCCGGCCTGAACGGCAGCAGGTAAAGCCCGTGTGCATCGATGAGGTTCTGGACAGGGTGAGGCGCATGGTGGAGCGGACGTTCGATCGAAATATCACCGTTGCTGTCCACAAGGGTAGCGATCCGCATTGGGTGAACGCGGAACCAAGCTTTCTGGAGCAGGCCCTGCTCAACTTGTGCATTAACGCCCGCGACGCGATGCCCCAAGGGGGAACCCTGACCGTTAAGTCTGAAACGGTTACCCTCGACGCGCAACAAGCGGGGATCCCGCCAAATTGCCTTCCGGGGTCCTACGCCAGCATTTCCGTGGAGGACACGGGAACCGGAATAGCCCCTGAGGCACTGCCCCGAGTTTTTGAGCCGTTCTTTACGACGAAAGAGCAGGGCCGCGGCACAGGACTGGGCCTCGCCATGGTCTACGGATTCGTAAAGAACCACGATGGGTTCGTGAAGGTGGAAAGCGAGCCCGGCCATGGCGCCCGGTTCACCATCTCGCTTCCGCTGATACCTGCACCATCTCCGCAAAGGGAAGTCCGGGGCTTGGGAAAACTACAACCGGGACAGGGAACCGTACTGGTGGTTGACGATGAGCCGCTGGTCCGCGCCTTTGCGACGGAAGGATTGAAAGGGCTCGGGTATCAGGTTTTAGTGGCCGAAAATGGCAAGGAGGCCCTGGAGATTTACGAGCAGCATCGTGAGAAGATCAACTGCGTCTTGTTGGATTTGATCATGCCGGAAATAAGCGGCCTGGAGACCTATCGCCGGATGCGAGAGGCTGATCCTTCGGTACGTGTGGTTTTCGCTTCCGGCTACAGCACCGGCGAGATTCTGCGTGACGCTCCCGACGCGCGCTCAGCGGCGTTCATTGGCAAGCCTTATACGCTGGAAGGGCTTTCCATCGCGCTTTGCAAGGCGGGTGCGGGGATGCCCCGTTGAGGGCGCGGTCTCCATTCGGAAACGGAAGTGCCGGCGAGCGGTAATCAAGCAGGGGAGATGGGAAAGGATCTCTTCCATGAGGATTTTGGTGGCAGAAGACCAGGCCGTGTCCCGCCACATCCTTGTGGCGAACCTGAGCAAGTGGGGCTATGACGTAACGGCGGTCGAAGACGGTACCCGGGCGTGGGAGGCCTTGCAAGCGGAAGAAGGTCCACAGTTGGTGGTGCTGGATTGGCTCATGCCGGGCATGGATGGAATTGAAATCTGCCAGCAGATCCGCAGCAGGCCGCAGACACGGCCAATCTATCTGATCCTTCTAACGGCGCGGAGAGGGCAGGAAGATAAGATTCATGGCCTTCAGTCCGGAGCCGACGACTACATCACCAAGCCCTTTAACCGTGAGGAGCTTCGCGCGCGTGTGCAAATCGGAATTCGCGTCCTGGAACTCCAGGGAGCCTTGGCGCAACGTGTCCGGGAATTGGAGGATGCGCTTTCACGTGTCAAGAAGCTCCAGGGATTGCTACCCATTTGTTCCTACTGCAAGAAAATCCGCAACGACCGCAATTATTGGCAACAGGTTGAGGGATACATCAGCGACCACACCGAAGCGCAGTTCAGCCACGGAATTTGTCCAGAATGCTACACGCGATTCGTCCAACCTGAACTCGATCGCTTGCACGGCATTGCCGGGAAGACAAAGTGAATGCACCTTGGGTAGTTACCATCGCCGCCCCTCTGTTAACCCATCTGTTGGGTGGGCAGAGCTTGCCATCGATTCCAGCGATGACCATTGCGGGTCTTCTCGGGATGCTCGCGGGTTTCCTTTTGCATCGGCGGGTGGGTGGCGGGAAGGTCTCCGTCGTCCAGGAGTGGCTGCGGCGTGAAGCATCGCTTTCGCGGCAGTATCGCGGCCTTTTCGAAAACGCGACGGATGCCATTTTCGTTCACCAGGGTGAAAGTGGCGTCATCCTGGACTGTAATCGCAAAGCCTGTGAAATGTATGGATGGGATCGCAAATCCCTGATTGGTTCCAGCCTGCAGACCCTGACGAAGGACTTAGGCCGGTACGAGGAGGAGATCCGCCGCGTACAGAAGGGGGAAAGTCCCTCCGAGTTTACGACTGTCCACCGCCGCAAGAACGACAGTGCTATCAGGGTGCTAGTGACCCTGTCCGTCGTCGAGTATGCGGGTAAAGCGGCGGTTCTCAGTTTCAATCGGGACGTCACTGGGCAGGCGGAAATAACCGAGGCCCTCCAGCGGCGCAGTGCAATATTGGAGGCGGTCAGCTTTGCCGCCCAGAAGCTTCTTGCTGAAGGCAACTGGGAAGCTAGCATTCAAGCAGTTTTGGAGCACCTGGGGCAGTCCATGTCCGTCAGCCGTGCCTATATCTTCGAGAACCATTGCGGTACGGCAGGTGATCCCACGACGAGCCAACAGTATGAGTGGGCAGCGCCGGGGATTAAATCGCAGGTTGACAATCCCGAAACCCAGGATTTTTCCTGGAAAGCGAATGGCCTGCAAGAGTGGGTGGAAGAATTCCAGCATGGGAGGATTGGCCAGGGAGTGGTGGCTGATCTCCCCGAACAAGCTCGGTGGCATCTGGAAGGACAGGGTGTTAAGTCCCTCATAGCTGTGCCTATTTTTGTGGGCGAAACGTGGTGGGGGTTCATCGGCTTTGACGATTGCATTAGTGCGCGCCAATGGTCGAACGTGGAGACGGAGGCTCTACGCGCAGCGGCAAGGACCATCGGAGCTGCCCTGCAGCGCAAGGAGGCCGACGAAACCCTTCGCAAAGCCAACGAACTGGTAAGGGCCGTGGTGCAGGCTTCTCCTATAGCCATTACGGCCCTGGATGCCGCCGGTCTTGTTTGCATGTGGAATCCTGCCGCGGAAAGGTTGTTTGGCTGGAATGAATCGGAGAGCCTGGGTGGACCACTTCCCTGTGTTCCTTCGGAGGAGATGGAATTTCACCGATCAATTGGCGCCCGGGCAATGCGGGGTGATGCTGTCTCCAACCTGGAACTCCGTCGCAAGCGGAAGGACGGATCCTGGATGGATATCCAGCTTTCCACCGCTCCGATTTTCGACGCTCACCACCAGATTGTAGCCCACCTGGGAGTAATGAACGATATTACCAAGCGCAAGGCAGCAGAGCAGGCGCTGCAGGATAGCGAAAGCCGTTACCGCCGCTTGGTGGGGGCGGTGACCGACTTCATCTGCAGCGTGGACCTTGTTGAGGAGCGGTTGGTCCGAGCCGTCTATGGGATAGGTTGCGAGGCCGTTACCGGGCATACCCCGGAAGAACTCCAGAATGATCCAAACCTTTGGCTCCAGATGGTTTATGAGCGGGATCGACCGGCTGCAACCGCCTACGTGGAGAGGTTGTTCCGCGGAGAAGAAATCCCGGTCTTTGATATTCGAATTGTTCGCAAGGACAAGTCAATTCGCTGGGTTAAGTGTACGCCGGTTTGCCGTTCTGACACTGACCGCCGATTCATCTCTCTTGACATCCTGGTGACGGATATCACTGAGCAGAAACAGGCGGAGGAAGCTGCTGCTGAGCGGACCGCCCACCTGAACGCCATCGTCCGTTACAGCCCTGCCGCTATCGTCTCCCTCGATTTGGAGGGAAGAATTGTGATGTGTAATCCTGCCTTCGAACGACTCTTCCTCTATTCGGAAAAGGAGCTTCTGGGGAAGCAGGTGGACCAATTCATTGCCCATGGTGAGTTGGCCGAAGAAGCCCAAAACCTTAACAATCGCGTAAGCCAGGCAGAGACCGTTCATGTCACCACGCGGAGACAGCGGAAAGACGGAACGCTTTTGGACGTGGAACTTCGCGCTGTCCCGCTACGCATCGATGGAAAACCCGGCGGTATTTACGCTTTGTACCTTGATATTACTGAGCGCAAGCAGGCTGAAGAAAAACTCAGACGCTATGCGGCGGACCTGGAGGCGGCGAAGATCGTCCAGGAAGAACACACCAGGGAACTGGCGCTGCTGGTTGAGGAATTAGCCCGGGAACGCGACCTTCTCCGCTCCTTGATGGATAACATCCCGGACTTCATTTTCTTCAAGGATTGCCAGAGCCGTTTTATTCGTACCAATCGGGCCCATGCCCATGCGCTGGGGTTATCCGACCCCACGCAGGCTATCGGCAAGACGGACTTTGACTTCTTGCACGTGGAAGATGCTACGAACTCCTTTCACGACGAAGAACAAGTCATTCAATCCGGGCAGCCCCTGCTGGGCCGGGTGGAGGGGGTGCGATTGGCCGCCGGCCAGTTCCGCTGGCTTTCAACTGTCAA
The DNA here is from genome assembly GCA_031292775.1 of Acidobacteriota bacterium. Taxonomy (GTDB): domain Bacteria; phylum Acidobacteriota; class Terriglobia; order UBA7540; family UBA7540; genus Bog-366. The sequence continues at coordinate 5,827 of JARLGN010000026.1, forward strand.
GATTCCCCTGCGGGATTTGCGGGACCGCATCACCGGGCTCGTAGGGATCAGCCGCGACATTACCGATCGAATGATTGCGGAAGAAAAGCTGAAAACCTACGCGGCAGAACTGGAGGTCGCACGCGATATGCAGGAGAGGAACGCGCGCGATCTCACCAGGGCCTTTGAAGAACTGGGGATCGCCAAGGTACGCGCGGAGGCCGCAAGCCAGGTAAAGAGCGAGTTTTTGGCTAATATGAGCCACGAGATCCGCACTCCCTTGAATGGAATCCTCGGCATGAGTGAACTCCTCTTTGACACCACCCTCTCCGCGGAGCAGTCCGAGTACCTCGGCATGCTGAAGTCCTCTACGGACGCATTGCTCACTTTGGTGAACGACATCCTGGATTTCTCCAAGGTTGAGGCCCATAGGATTACTTTGGACGCCATCGAATTCAAATTGCCCGAAAGCCTCGGCGATACTTTGAAATCGCTCATCTTCCGCGCTTCCCAGAAAGGGCTGGAGTTGGCGTGCTCGATTTCGCCGCAGGTCCCCGAGTACCTGATCGGGGACCCGGGAAGGCTTCGCCAGGTCATCCTCAACCTCGTGGGGAACGCCATCAAATTCACTGAGAAAGGCGAGGTTGTGGTCCATGTCGAGGTGGAATCCCAGAGCGATGATTATGTGGCGCTGCACTTTGCCGTTCGTGACACCGGCATCGGAATCGTCCCCGAAAAACAACAGATCATTTTCGGTCCCTTTGAGCAGGCAGATACCTCAATGACTCGACGTTACGGAGGGACCGGGCTGGGCTTGGCAATTACTTCGCACCTGGTGAAGTTGATGGGAGGGCGAATCTGGGTGGAAAGCGTGTGTGGCCAGGGGAGCACCTTCCACTTTACCGGACGGTTTGGTTTGGGGTGGAGCACCGGGGCCGCGCGGTGGGCGGAGTTTGCACGCCTTCGAAACCTGCCTGCCCTGGTGGTGGATGATAATTCAACCAACCGCCACATCCTGGTGGAGGTCTTGAGGCGATGGAAGATGATACCTGTGGAGGCGGACGGAGGAAAACGCGCAATTGATCTGCTTGAGCAAAGCAAACGAGACCGCAACCCTTATGCGGTAGTCCTTCTTGATTCGCAAATGCCAGACGTGGATGGCTTTGCCGTGGCTGAATTCGCCAAGCGTGACCCGGAGCTTGCCGGGGCGGAGATCCTGATGCTCACATCGGGAGGCCGGCGGGGAGATGCGGCGCGCTGCCGGCAATTGGGTATTGCCGCGTATTTGATGAAGCCGGTGAAGCAGTCCGAACTTCTGGAAGCTATCCTCATGGCACTAGGCGACCCGCCGGGCGCGTCCTCCCAACCGCTCGTCACGCGGCACTCCCTGCGGGAAGAGCAAAGAAGATTGCGCATATTGCTGGCGGAAGACAACCCCTTAAACCAGGCTTTGGTTATGCGCCTTCTGGAAAAGCGCGGGCATACCGTGGAGCTTGCGGTAAACGGAAGGCAGGTATTTGAAGCTTTGGACAGGGCCCCCGAAAATCGTTTTGACCTCATTTTGATGGACATGATCATGGCGGAGACGGGCGGAGAAGAATGTGTCGCTCGCATCCGGGCGAAAGAGACTGGCCCTGGTTTACGGATTCCGATTATCGCCTTGACGGCGCATGACATGAAGAGTGATCCCGCGCGCTTCCTGGCGCTTGGGGTGGATGGTTATCTCCCCAAGCCTATCCAGGCACAGCAACTCCTTGAGACTATTGAGGGATTCCAATTAGCTTTGGGTCCCGTGAAAAGCCAATCTCCAGGCAACCGCCGGGAAAATGTGCTCAACCGGCAACGGGTGCTCGCACGTTTCGAGGGGGACAAGGCATTGCTTGGAAATCTGATCAGCGCATTTTTCAAGGATAGCCCCAAGTTGGTCGCCGCAGTTCGTGACGCCGCCGCGCACAACAATGTGCCGGAGTTCCAGCGCATCACCCAGGTTCTGAAAAATAATCTGGCCCTTTTTTCGGCGCGAGCGGCAGTTGAAGCTGTCCGTTTGGCAGAGTTGGCAGGGCGAACCCAAAATCTGGAGTGTGTCGACGATGCTTTGGCCCGCTTGGAAGAGGAACTAGAGTGCCTCCGGCCCGCACTGGCAAATCTCGGAAAAGAGGTGACCCCATGAGGGCCCTGATTGCGGAAGATGATTCCATTTCCCGGCGAATGCTGGAGGCATTTCTGGTGAAATGGGGCTATGAGGTTATGGTGGCTGCGGAAGGAGAAGAGGCATGGGCAATCCTTCACGACAAAGACTCGCCCCGGCTCGCTATTCTTGATTGGATGATGCCCGGGCGTGACGGCATTGACATCTGCCGAAGCCTCCGGCAGCGCAAGGCCCACCCTTATACCTATATTATTCTCCTAACCGCACGCGGCCAGAAGGAAGACATCGTGGAAGGTTTGGAAGCGGGCGCCGACGATTACGTGACCAAGCCTTTCGACCCCTATGAACTGCGGGCGCGCTTGCGGGCTGGCCGGCGCATCGTGGAACTTCAGGAACAGTTGCTTCAGGCACGTGAGGCCCTGCGCGACCAAGCCAGCCGCGATCCCCTCACGGGCCTTTGGAATCACGGGACCATTCTCGCCATCTTGAGGAAGGAAGTAGCACGCGCGGCGCGAACCCACGGTCCGTTTGCTTTGGCCATGGCTGATGTGGATCGGTTCAAAGCGATCAATGACACCTACGGGCACCCGGCGGGCGATGCCGTCCTGCGGGAGGCCTCCCGCCGCCTGCGGGGCGCAATGCGAACCTATGATTCCCTGGGGCGCTACGGAGGGGATGAGTTCCTGGCGGTGGTCCCGGGGTGTGATGTGGCAGGCGTCGCCCGCTTTGCCGAAAGCTTTCGAGCCCGCATCGACCGCAAGGCCGTCGAAACACCCGAGGGCCTGATTCCAGTAACCCTAAGCCTGGGAGTCGTGGCACTCGAGAACCTTGGCGATGTGAGTTCTGATACGCTCGTTCGCATCGCCGATACCGCCCTTTATCGCGCCAAAATTGCCGGAAGGAATTGCGTGGCGTTGGCCACGGCCCAGGATATTGAGAAAGAAGTGTCGAAGCATATCCAGGAATGTGAGGAACCGGGCCCTGATGATTTGCTCACCGACTTGCCCGCTCTCCATCCTCCGATATGAGTCACAAGACTCGCAAC
>JARLGN010000180.1 GCA_031292775.1 Acidobacteriota bacterium
GAAGATGACGACCGTGTAAGGCCGGTGAGACTGGCAAATTTCCAACACCTTGAGGGCAGTGTCACGGGGCAGGAAGTTCTGGTAAGCGATCTCGCCCGCCGGCGTTCGGATCAGCGCCCCGTTGGAAGTGATCAGCGTGATCGGGAAGGGAATTTTCGCCACGTAGGGCCCCGCCGCACTGGGCCGGCGTCCCGTCACGACGACGATTTGAACTCCCCGTTCCGCTGCGGCTGCCAGCGCGTCAAGGTCCGTACCCGAAATTTCCCATCGACTGTTGACGAGTGTCCCATCAAGGTCCAGGGCAATGAGGCGAATCGACATGTACGAAGATTTTAGCAGAAATCTGGGAGGATTAGACGGTAGACAGCAAACGGTAGACGGGAATCGCACACCCTCAGCGTGCTGCCTGCCGTATTCTGTCTACCGTCTACCGTATTCCTGCTTCTTTCTGTTAGACTCAACTTCAATGTCCTTCATGACCCATTTGGAATGCCCGCGCTGCATAAAGAAGTACCGGGCTGGAGAAATCCTCAATCTCTGTGAATGCGGCTCAACTCTCTTTGCGCGTTACGACTTGCGAAGGGTGTCCACCAAGATTGAATCCCAGACGCTGAAGTCCCGCACGCGGGATTTGTGGCGATACCGCGAAGTGCTGCCGGTGGGCGCAGAGGGCTCAATCATATCGCTGGGCGAAGGCTTTACGCCGCTTCTACGTGCTCGCCGTTTGGGCGATAAACTCGGCTTGCCCAATCTCTATTTGAAGGACGAGTCGCAGAATCCAACCGGATCGTTTAAGGCCCGCGGCATGGCGGTGGCGGTCAGCAAGGCGCATGAGTTGGGAATCCGGAAGCTGGCGGTTCCCTCCGCCGGAAATGCCGGCGGCGCCATGGCGGCCTATGCGGCGAAGGCAGGCATGGAAGCCGCGGTTTTCATGCCGGAGGGAACTCCTCTCGCGAACCGCCTGGAGTGTGGGTTTCACGGCGCCAAGGTTACTCTGGTCCCCGGCAGCATCAAGGATTGCGGGCGCGTGATGCGTGAGAGCTTGGAGGGTAAAGAGTGGTTTGACATGTCAACTCTCCGCGAGCCTTACCGCGTGGAGGGTAAGAAGACAATGGCATACGAGATTTACGAGCAGCTTGGCGGCCGCTTACCCGACGCCATGATCTACCCTACGGGTGGTGGCACCGGCCTGATTGGCATGTGGAAAGCCTTTGACGAAATGCTGGAAATGGGATGGATTGCCGAGCGCCGCCCACGCATGTTCGCTGTCCAGGCGCATGGCTGCGCGCCCATCGTGCGGGCCTACGCGAAGAGTGCGGAGCGGGCGGAGGAGTGGATTGATCCTCAAACCGTTGCTTCCGGCTTGCGCGTTCCCGCCGGAATCGGCGATTCCTTGATTCTGAATATCCTGCGCAAGAGTCGAGGTGCTGCGCTGGCGGTTGCAGATGCCGATATGCTCAATGCCGTGCGCGAAATTGCCGAGACAGAAGGTTTGATCACCTCGCCAGAAGGTGGAGCGACCCTGGCGGGGCTAAAGAAATTGCTGTTTGACGGCTTCCTGGCCGGTCATGAATCCATTGTGCTGTTTCTCACCGCCACCGGATACAAGTATTTGGAAGCTCTGGAGCGATTGATTTAGGGAACTCTGATGCCACACACTGAGCGCCTCTATTACACCGACTGCTACTTAAAAGAATTCAACGCGCGCATCATTCGTTCATCGCCTGACCCGCGAGGCGCGCGCGTCTACCTTGACCGGACGGCCTTCTACCCGGAGTCGGGCGGCCAACCTTCTGACCACGGCATGCTGGCGGGAAATCCGCTGCTTGACGTAATCGATGAAGGGGACGAGGTTGCACACATTATCGCCGAAGATCCACCTTTTAAGCCGGTGCATGGCAGCATCGACTGGGCGCGCCGCTTCGACCACATGCAACAGCACACGGGGCAGCACATTCTGTCGGCGGCGTTTGAACGCTCGGGTGGTTACAAGACGGTGTCGTTTCATTTGGGCACTGAGGGCGCGACCATTGACTTGGATTCCGACCGCGTTGGCGCCCGGCAAATGGACGGCGCGGAAGAACTGGCGAATCAGGTGGTCTTTGAAAACCGGCCCGTGCAGATCTCCTTCCGGCCCGCCGGCGAAGTCCAGCACCTTGATTTGCGGAAACCCACCTTTCGCGCAGGCGACATCCGGCTGGTGGAGATTGAGGAATTTGATCTATCCGCTTGTGGGGGGACGCACGTTAACCGAACCGGCGGCGTTGGGATCATCAGCATTCGCAAAGTGGAGCGAGCCAAGGGCCTGACGCGCGTCGAATTTGGGTGCGGGGGCCGAGCGCAACGCCGTGCCCGGCAGGATTTCGCGGTGTTGACCGAAGCAGCGCGATTGTTCTCAACCGGTTTGGAAAATGTTCCCGAATTGATTGCCAAGCAAGCTCAGGATTTGCGGGATGCAGGCAAAGACGTGCAAAAGCTGATGGCAGATCTGGCGGAAATGGAAGCTTCCCAGTTGTGGCAGCAAGCGCCGGAGAAGGATGGCGTGCGTGTTGTCCAATGCTTGTTTGCGGCGGCGGAAGGGAAGAAGGCCAAGCTCACCGCGCACGCAGTGGGCAAGCACGCCGGCGCCATCGCTCTGATTGGGGTTAAGGGAACTCCTACGGCCCTCTTCTTTTCACAAACTCCGGGCGGGAAAGCCAACGTTGCTGATCTAATGAAACAGACCTTGGCAAAGTTTGGCGGCAAGGGCGGGGGAAGCCGCGATTTCGCTCAGGCTGGCGGAATGCCGGAGGATCAACTTGAGGCGGCCCTGAGTTTTGCCAAAAGCCTTTTGCCATGAAACTTGGCGCTACTCCACTTGCCGTGTTATATTTCCTATGCACCAATTGTATGGGCGCGTAGCTCAGTTGGGAGAGCGCGGCGTTCGCAACGCTGAGGTCGAGGGTTCGAATCCCTTCGCGTCCACCATTCGCCTTCCATTTACTTGACAACCCTGTATAATCCATGAAAGAACCCTATAAGGTATCAAGGCCCAGTTTTCTTGGACTTAAGTCTTTATTATGCAATGCCCTAAGTGTAAGACAGAAAATTCGGACACTATTACCTACTGCACCCGATGCCATACCCCCCTTCGGTACACTTGTCCCTCCTGCAAGCACGTCCAATTGCAGGGTGGAAAGTGTGAAAAGTGCGGGGTGGATTTTGCCAAGTACGCGGCGATGTTGGTCTTTCAAGCCAAAGACGCTGCCCAGGAAGAGCGCCAGAAATCCGGGTGGCGCCCCCCCATTTGGGTACATGTCGTCTTTTTCCCCATTCCCCTCGTGATCCAATTGGTTTTGTATCTGGTAAGGAAGGCGCAGGGCAAGAAGTAGCCTTTGCGACTTTGGTGGGCCCAAGCCCGGGAAGTCCTGCGTCCCGGGCCTGGTAGAATCCTACCTCGGGGTTTTGCTGGCAAGATAATGCTTGGCTTTTGCCATCAATTCCCTGGCTTGCGGCATGCTATCCATGGCCTTCAGGACCAGCGGATCGTTGGCGATGCTGATTCTGTCAGCTTCGTTTTCACCGAAGATCGAGCCTACCAACTGAATGTTAATGCGGTTCTTGATGAAGTCCAGATTGTCTTTCATGTTCTGGTCGGAGAAGGAAATCTTTTCTTTCTCCAGGAACTGTTTGAATTCAGTCAGAACGGCGTCATCCACCGTGAAATCCTTGGCGATACTCTTGTGAATTCCCAGGTAGTACTTGCTGAAATTGAAGAAGGCGCTGTGCTGGAGCAGCATTTCCTGCGATGGCGTCAGCTTGGGGTCGGCAAAAGCCACGTCCGGGGTGATTCCGCCGCCCCCGTAAACCTCGCGCCCACCGTCGGTCAGCCGGACCTCGGAGTGGTTGGTCTTGGTGTGATCGGGGTGGTAGTAATAGTCGTAAAGGGACACGTTCTCATAATCGCGCTGGATTAGCCGTCCGCTGGGAGTGTAGTAGTGCGCCGTGGTGAGTGCCAGGCCGGTGTGTTCGCTCATCTGATACACCGTTTGCACCAGGCCCTTGCCGAAGCTGGGTTCACCCATCACCAGTGCGCGATCATGGTCCTGAAGAGCGCCGGTTACGATTTCCGCTGCGCTTGCTGACATGCGGTTGATGAGGACAACAATGGGATATTCATTGCCATCGTCGCCGCGCGTGGCGTAATAGCGCTTCTCCTTGGAATTGCGTCCCGAGTGGTAAACAATCAATTGGCTCTTTTCCAGGAAGTGGTCGCATACCTCCACCGCTTCCTGAAGCAGTCCGCCGGGGTTTCCGCGAAGGTCAAGGACCAATCCCTGCAAATTCTTTTCGCCCACTTTGCGAAGAGATTCACTGAGCTCGTCGTTGGTATTCTCGTTGAACTTGCTGATGTGGATGTAGGCGATGCCGGGACGAATCATGAATCCGTCATCCACGCTGCGTTGGGAAATTTCATCGCGGGTGATATTGATTTCCAGCGGTTCGGTATAACCCTCGCGAATGATGGTCACATGAACCTGCGTGCCCTTGGGGCCTTTGAGCAATTCCGCCACCTGCGAAGTGTTCAATCCGTCGGTGGACTTGCCATCGACCTTTGCCACCATGTCGCCGGGCCGCAGGCCGGCGCGAAAGGCCGGTGACCCGGGAATCGGGGCCACCACAATAGTGACCAGCTTGCCCATCTTGCCGGGACGCGCTTGGATGGACATGCCAACGCCGTAGTACTTGCCCTCCTGGTCTTCGCGGAGCAGGGCGAAGGCGCGGGGGTCAAAGAAATTTGAGTGCGGGTCCAGGGTTCGCAGAGCTGCGGGAATGGCGCC
>JARLGN010000181.1 GCA_031292775.1 Acidobacteriota bacterium
CCACAATCCGCTCTTGGGGAACTCTGCGCTGGCCACGATCTCCGTAGGCCCGGTATATTCGGTGTCCATACCCCAGTGCGCCAGGTCGATGTGATGCGCGCCCCAGCCGGTAATCATGCCGGCACCGAACTGCTCGCAACGCAGCCAGCCCGGACGACCATAGCGAACTTTCAGAGCCTCTGCCTGCGGATGAACGCGTTTTTCTGTGTAATAAACCTGGGGCGTGGAGCCCAGCCACACGTCATAGTTCAGGTTGGCTGGTACCGGCATTTCCGGTTCCGCATCTCCGGAGGGATCCACCGGCAATCCAATAAAGACCTGCTGCACCTTGCCGATGCGGCCATTGCGAATCAGCTCGCAAGCATAGAGGAAATTGCGTCCCGAGCGTTGCTGGCTTCCCTGCTGGAAAACACGGCCCGTCCGCTTCATCGTATCGGCCATCTGGCGGCCTTCCTTGATGGTTAGCGAAGCAGGCTTTTGCAGGTAGATGTCTTTGCCGGCCAACGCCGCTTCTATGGCAATCTGCGCGTGCCAGTGATCGGGAGTGCTGATGCACACGGCATCAATACTCTTGTCCTGAAGCATCTCGCGATAATCGCCGTAGGTCTTAAGCTCCGCGTACTTCCCCGCTCCAAACTTCTCCGCATAGGCATGTTCGAGCAGGCTTTTCGCGTCGGCAACGCGCACCGTATCCAAGTCACAGACGGCCACATACCGGGCCACGTCGCTGTTCTTGAGAATGCCTTTGAACTCGGAGTCACGCGCGATGCGGCCGCAGCCGATCTGGGCAACTTGAATCATGTTACTCGGTGCACTGCGGCCCAATACACGGGACGGCACAATGGTAGGAAAACCCATTGCCGCAGCCGCGGTCAGTGAGCCTTGCAGGAATTGTCGTCGCGATGCGGTTTTTTCGAAATCCATGATGTCTCCTCCCAAAAGTAGTGACAAGTGACCAAAAGCAGTGATAAGTGACGATTGACAAGTGACAAGCAAAAGCACTTACAAGCGGCTCAGAAGCGAAGACCCAAATTTGAAAATCGCGCTGAGTTTCGAATTTCGGGTTTCGATTTTCGCTTGCTGGTCACTCGTCACTTGTCACTCGTCACTGCTTTTCTCCCATCGCCCAGAGAATTCCACCCAGGATCTGGTTGTACAGAAGCGGGTTGGAATAATCGGCCTTATTGTGGCCGAGGGCAAGATAATACTCCCGCCCGCCGTCGAAATGGTGATACCACGCGAGGGGCAGCGAGTCACCCGAACCAAGGTCGGGGTGCTGCGCCTTCTCGGGATTGTCAAGTTTGTCAGGATCGGTGTCCAACACCACGTGAATATCCGGATTGAGGTTGCCGGTAAAGTAGCACTCGTCCTTCCAGTCAAACGTGGCAGGCAATTTCCGGGTGGCGGCGAAATCCGCATCCTTTACCCGAACCACAAAAACCTGCTGGTGGGCGTGGTAAACGAATTTTCCGCCCAGCACCGACCAGAAATACGGCCAATCGCGCTCGGAGCCCGAAGCGGAGTGGAGGCCCACAAAGCCGCCGCCTGATTCAATATAACGCTTGAACGCATCCCGCTCCGAATCATTCACAAACGCTTCGTTATTGGTGTTCGCAAACACCACTGCTTGGTACTGCTTCAGGACGGGGTCGCGGAAGAACAGTGGATCGTCCGTCACGTCCACGGCAAACCCGTTCTCCGCCCCCATCTTCCTGATGGCTTCCACGCTGGTTTGAATGTTGTCGTGGACATAGCCTTTGCCATTGCGGGTGTAAACCAGCACGTGCTTTTCCGCGGAGGCCGCACTCGCTGAATTTCCGGAGAGCGATACACGGAATTTCATGGTCAGCGGAATCTTGTCGTCAAGGCGGCGCAATTCCAGGCCGGGATATTCCACCCCCACAAATCCGTAATGCCGCAAGCACCAACCGTTGGGCGCGCCGGGGTTGGAAGGATCTTCCGCAACCCGCGTGGTGGCGATCTTACCGTCAAAATTACCGGTCAGCTCCGCCCAGGCGGCGGGGACGCGATCGGTGTCAGGTGAATCGTCAGTGGCCGCGGTGCGAATCTTGGTATCAGTGCGGGGAGCGAAACGGATTTCCAATCCTCCGCCATAGCCCTTATCATGCTCGTGTGTGCCGCCGATGGATACCTCCGCGCCCCCCACGGAATGCAGGGTAACAGTAATGTCAATGTCGCGGCGTCCGTCCACCAGGGAATGCGCAACGATCTCCACGTTCTCTTGCACCACCCGGCGTTCGCCCACGAACCAGGCGTCCTGAAACGCCAACTCCGCCATGTTCTTGCCGGCCTTCTTGCGCTCCCACTTTTCGAAATGGTCCAGGATGCCCTTGATGGTCCACAGGTCATACGTCTTGCCATCCACAACCACGATGGGCCACATCCAGCTAATGCCACGGTGGTGGGGGTGGTCCTTGGGGAAATCATCGGTTACCACCACGCCGTTGGGCGCATAGACGGGAGAAAGATAGCAGCAACGGGCACGATCGGGAGCAGTGCCCTCTTTGAGCATCGTTCCGTAATTGAAGGAAAAAACCGGCGCGCCTTTTTCCGTGAGCTCCAGCGACTTGGAGTTCACGTCATGAAATTGGAATTGTCCCGCTGCCATGACCGGAGCCATCGCCAGCGCTGCCAGGGAAAAAATCAGGGTCTTCAAGCTCTCACCTCTCATGTTATGAGTCCTATCTTGATGGATTGCGGCATCCGTCTGCCGGGGGATCCCGCCTTTCTTCCTCCCCTTTGACGGGATTACACAGAGCAAAGCACAGTGGTCAGCCACTGAGCTGCGCTCTGCGCAATCCGCACCTCTTAGTGCGGAAACACTTGCACCGAACGCGCTCTGACAAGACAATTGAGGACAAATTAGCCTTCCAAATGCGTAATTTCCTGTAAAAATGGCCTCATTCTGCCTAAACTGTCCGACTTTTCGCCGGGCATTTTGTCTTTACTTCCTTTGTTTTCATACACATTCCAGCTTCGAACGCTATAAATTAACATCTTTTTTCCCAAGCATGTCCAGGATGTGACTTTTTGTTGTGCAGGGTATAGCAGCCGCCAGGAGGGGCGGAGTTCGGGACTTTCCAGACACGGCATGGGCGCCGCCTTTCTCCCTTACTATACATACACAGCTAGCCTTTTTCAAGAGAAAATCCATTTCGAGCCCCGATGCCGGAAAAGTGAGAGGGGCCTCCGATCACTTGGAAGCCCCTTCTTCACCCGGTCTTTCTGGTCTGTTGGACGTATCAAAATCTAATCAACATCGCAAAACGGAATTGGCGGTCCGCCGTGGCATACGGTGCCCAATCGGACGCAGAGGTGCCGGAAATAATGCCAAAGCTACTGGCACTGGAAGCGGTGGCCGACGGGTTGGCAAAATTCGGCGTATTGGTTAGCCCGTAAGCCTCTGCCCGGAATTGCAGCTTAAAGCGTTCGGTCAAATTGAAATCGCGAACCAGGCTGAGGTTGATGTTGAAGAAGCCCGGACCACGCACAATATTGCGGCCGGTCGTGCCAAAGCGCACCGCCGTGACGGCTGCAAATGCTGACGTGTCAAAGTATGGTGCCTTGGCCCCATGGCCTCCCAGGATATTGACGGTGGGTGTGATTTGGTCGGCGGTTTGGGTGTTGCCAGGGCAATTGCAGGAGCTACCGGAGGTAGTCACGCTGAACGGCGTGCCGCTCAACTTGCTCAGGACGGGGGTCAGGCTCCAGTTGCCTAAAATCTTCGCCCCTGCACCCGTGGTCAAATACTTCTGGCCCTTCCCGAACGGCGAGTTATAGACCGAGTAAAATTCGAAGTTGTGCGTGCGGTCGAACCCGGCCAGGGCTCTGTCGCGGGCAAGAACCTGATAATAAGCCCACGTCACATTGCTGTTGGCCTCGGTGTCGTTATTGTCAATGGTCTTCGAATAGGTATAAACGACTCCCACCTGCCCGCCGGCCACACGGCGGGTGAGCTGAGTCTGCAAAGCATTGTAGTTCCCGCCTGAGAAGGGGCCGTTGATGGTCATGGCACTGGCATTGCCAAACTGGGCATACAACGGAGTTCCGGCATTGCCCCCTCCCGGGCCGGCAGCGTTCATATTGATAAACTCTGCCTCCCGCACCATGTGATTACCCACATAACCGATCTGGAAGTTGAAATCTTTTGGTAGAGCGCGTTGAATCATGAGATTCCATGCTTCCGTGTAACCGCGGTGGTAGTCCAGGGGATAACCGTAGGTCCCCAGGTAGGACGGCAGGACGTACTTCCCCGCCGAGAGGCTCGGGAACGGGAAGGAGGGAATTCCAGCCACCAGACCACCGGGAACGGTGGGGCCTGTCCAAGTGCCCGTGGGGCCGGAGGGCGATCCGATATAGCCACCGGGGATGTAGGAACTGGCGCCGGAGATCTGCTGGGAAATGACCGCCGGATAGGTCCACGCCATGTAGTTCAAGGCATAGGGATCGCTGCTCATGCCATAGCCTGTCCGGATGACAGTCTTCTCAGTCAGCCGGTAGGCGATGCCCACGCGCGGTTCCAATTGGCCGGGGCCGGTGGTCATATAAGCGTTGCGGGGCACACCGCCCACTCCGCCCAAATAAGCAGTGTCTATTAGCCAATTGAAACTGGCGGTGCCATAGTGACTTATGGTGGGGATGGGATACCACTCCCAGCGGGCGCCATAGTTGACACTCAGCTTCTTGGTGACCTGCCAGTTATCACGCGCATAGCCGGAAAACTCCCGCTCACGCGTGGTGGAAGGATTAAGATAGACGTAATCCTTTCCCAATCCTTGCGGCAGACCCAGGAGGAAATCCGCCCATGCGTTGTAGTTATTGGTCGAAGGTCCTCCCTTAAGGGAGGTAACGCCGCCGGTAAAATTGAATCCGCCGCGCACGCCATAATCCAGTTGGCCTTGGAAGCGGTTCATGTCGTAGCGCTGGATGCCGCCCCCAAAACGGAAACTGTGGGAGCCATGGATCCAGCTCAAGTTCGCGGCAAAGGTGTACTGATTGTCGCGAAAGAGGAAGGGATTGGAGACGGCCGAGTTCCCGAGGGTGCTGAGATTGCTGCCGGCGGTGGTGCCGCCAAATTGGAAGTAGGGAATACCGCCTTGCAGTGGATTGCTGCCACCGGTGCCGGTAATCGTCGAAGCATAGTTGGTCCCGATGTCGGTATTGGTGGCCTGATAGCGGGGCCGTGTAAACCCGAAGTTTGCGTCGAACAGCAAGTGGGGATTAAAGACGTACGTCCCGCCCACGGACGCGTTCTGAGTCAACCCATAAGCATTGCCCGGTTGTGAAACAGAGCCTAGAGCCGCTCCGCCGGCTGCGAGCAACTGCTGGGGATCAAATACGTAAGTTGGTTCCGCACTGTAACGCGCGAACAACGTGCTCTTTTCAGATGGAAGGTAGTTGATCTTCAGGTCCACACTGTCGCGGTGGAATAACAGATCGCCCCCGTACTGATAGTTATTGGAAGCCCCGGCGGAAGCTCCACCATAGTTGGGTGAAGGAATCAACGCGGCAAGGCTCGAGCTGGCCTTGGCGATCAGGGTGTTGGGAACGACATTGTTCGCAAAGGGAGTGCGCCCCGTCCCATCCGCATTCCCGGTGGTGGGGTCGAAAATACACCCTGCCGTCACGGTGGTGGCACAGTTCTGTCCGGCGGCAATAGCGCCTTGGAAATTCCCTTGGACCATCGCCTGCGTGGGAATGGAAATTACGCCAGTCCCGAACTGGCTCAGCCGGTAGCGTTCCCAATCACCAAAGAAAAACATTTTGTTCTTCTTGATGGGTCCTCCCAGTGAAAACCCGAACTGGTTCAGAACCATTTTAGGTATGGCGGGGCCATAGTAAAAGTAGTTCCGGCTAGCCAGCTTGCTGATCGTGTTGAATTCAAAGGCGCTGCCGTGGAGGGTGTTGCTCCCGGATTTGACCGTCACATTGGTCACTGACCCGGCGGCATTCCCTGACTCGGCGTCAAACCCGCTGGTGACAATGTTCACGGCCTCAATCGCTTCCGAAGGCGGTACGTAAGCGATGAGGTTCTGCTCCCAATAATTGGTGTCGATCGAGCCGTCAATCAGGGTTATGTTGGAGACGTCCGACCCGCCACTCACGTACATGGCCAGAGACTGCGTGGGATTGCCTGCATAGGAGTGGGAGGCAAAAGGCGGAGCCGCTCCCGGAACCAGGACGTAGGCCGACTGGAAGTTACGATCATTTCCCAGGGGAAGACTGGTAAGCTGGGTTGCGGTGATGTCGCTCTTCACGTCCATGCGGTCTGTTTGCAGGACTTCCGCCGCGGCTTTCACCGTAACCGTCTGGCTTACTTTCGCGACTTGCAAGGTGACATCGGCGCGGCGGACGTTGTTGGCCTCCACTCCGACATTCTCCTGGATGACCTTGCCGAAACCCCCGGCCGTAATCGTGACAAGATAAACGCCCGGTTGCAGATTGCTGATCAGGAAGAAACCTGAGGCATCGGAAACGCCTTCGGTTGTTGCCCCCGTTCCCACATTCAAAGCATCGATTTTCGCCCCCGGAACCGGGGCCCCGGAGGCATCGGTGATGTTGCCGGTAAGTGAGCCGTAAAGTGTTTGGGCCTTGGCAGCACCCGCCAGCAGGAATATCGCCATCATCAGTAAAGCAGCCGTCAATTTCATCTTTTCGCGTGCCATTGCATACACCTCCAATCAAACCAGTTGACCATTCCTTGAAATCAAGTCACCGAGACAAGCTCCGCTCTTGATCTCAAGGCCCTCGGCCCAGACACCCAAGCGTACAGACGAAGCGCAACGGGCAGACTTAAGCTACCGCCGCCACTGGCGCTCCGTTCAAGAGGTAATTTGTTGCAGTCGCACATTAAAACAACACTCCACGGATCTTTCGGTATTACGGATTGTTTTGAAGGCTTCCCTCAGTCCGCGCGTGCTTCAAGCAACAAGTCGCGGCCGGAAGTGTTTTTGCAAAACCAGAGCAATGGTTCCTCGCAGCCGTGGCTGCGTTACGTCATCGGCTGGCACGATACGAGTAGAAGCGTGGGTACGTGCGCACTCCTGAACAACGCTCTGGACGAGAGGACCGACGCGCTTCCACGCCCGTGTTACTTCGCCCACGACGACGATCACGGAAGGCGCCAGCCCGTTTACGAGCATTGCCATACCCAGCCCCAAATAGCGCGCCATGATGTCAAGAACGTCGCTTGCCTTACGGTCGCCGCGCTCTGCCATTGAGAGAATGTCAGCGAAGCTGGTTATAGGATCTTTGGTAATCATCTCGTCCGGCTTGTGGGAGCGGCTGGAACCCTGGCTGTAATTCCGTATTGCCGCGGAATTTGAGGCATAGGCCTCCCAGCACCCGCGGCCGCCGCACTTACAATTAGGCCCTTGCGAGTCCATGCAAACGTGGCCGAACTCTCCCGCCGCGCCGCTCGGTCCTCGCACCAATTGCCCGTTGGCCACGATTCCCGTCCCAATCCCCTCCGATACCGTGACGGCGATGAGATCACTCAATCCTTTGTGCGGGCCGGACCACACCTCCGCCAGAGCGCAGGCGTTGGCCGCATTTTCGATTTGCACCGGGAGGCCCGTCGAGGTTTCAAGGGGTTGCTTCAGATCCACTTGCCGCCAGCCGAGGTTGGGGGCGAATACCAGCCTTTGGGAAAGGTAGTCCACCCGCCCCGGCACGCTTACGCCGATACCCTCGTAGACCATATCAGGGTGCTGGCCTATCAGACGGCGCACGGTGGATATCAGAACCGTTGTGAAAGTGTTGGGGTCAGACGATGTGGGAATCGACTCTTCCGCCCGAAAGGTTACGTTCAGGTCAGCCAGCGCAATGGTGGTCAGGCGCGGCATAATATTTATTCCAATGATTCCGGCGCGATCGGTGTTGAGATACAGAAGCCGGGGCCGCCTCCCCAGAGGTACTTGACCCAGGTCTCCTTCCGCCACCCAGCGCTCGCTGATTAACTCATCCACAATCAGCGAAACCGTGCTGCGCTGCAGCCCTGTCCGGCGCGCCACGTCGGCACGGGACACAGGCTGGTTCGTCCGTATCAGGTCCAGGACGCTACTGCGATTAATGTCCCTTGCGATTTCTGAGCTGGCCACGCGGATGATTCCTTCTCCGGCAGTGGACCCGGTGGGGGCGTTTGCCTTTGGCAGCTACGCCTGGCAAACGTCTGCCGTTCGGAACAATTCAGGCACCCGTCAGAGGCAATCCTGACGGCGCAAAACCACGTCAGCGTCAACACCCAGAAACCCAAGGCGCCGGGCAAATCCGCACCTTGTTCGATATTCGAACTAAGTGTCTACGCGCAATGCTATGCGTTGTCAAGAAAAATCTTATAGGTCTTATAGAGAGAATTTATCAGGCCTTAGTGCGGCCGCGCAGTGGTTCTCCGTTTCAAGGTATTCAGTGGGCGCCCGTTTCGGGGAGCCCGACCCATTTCCGGAAATTCCCGGAGAACATTCGTTGCACGTCGCGATCAATTTGCTTCCGCGTGAGGGGATAGCCATCGACGATCAGGCGGGAATAGGATTCGTAAAGAGCGCGGGAAATCGCGCGGCGGGAATGTTGCCATTTGTAAATGAGTTGGTCCAGTATCCGCGCGTCGGAGTGCTGCGGAATGGTGGTGGCTCCCAGCAGTTCCAGACGCTCCGAGGTGATCTCGTCAATAATCGAGGGGTTATTCAGGAACCACCAGCACCCGAAGGGCATCAGGTTGTTGAACTTCCGCGCCGCGACGCACAGGGCGTGCTGATTCTCGCGCGCCAGAAGCGTAACCAGAAAACGCACCCCCGGATTCTCGCTGCAGAGTCGCTCCACCGAAGCGGTGTCCGCAAACCCAACACTATCGCCCGCATCCTTCAGGGCGGGATTCACCTGCCGCGACACGCCGATCATCAACGCGAAAGGAATATTGTGTTGAAGGCACGTGGGAAGAACGACCTTCTGGATCAAACTGGTGCGCAGAGAGTCATCGGGATAAGCAAAGGTAAAGGGCATCGAAACCGCGAGATAAACCGGGCGCATGCGGGCAATCCACAGGTCCAGAAAGCGGCGCGCCTCAGTGATGGTTTGCGGTGTCAAATCCGCGCTGGTCTTGAAGCCTGCCGCCGCCATCACCGCGTGCGCAGTATCCCAATCATTCAGGACCGGATCCATCCGCAACGCGCGATGGAAGTTCTCCGGGCAAGGCTTGTTTTGTTCCCACATGGCCCTTTCCGCGGGGTTGAAGGGATCGTTTGTCATCACTATTTCCGAAACATGGGCAAGCTTCAAAACCTGGTCGATATACTGTTCAACAGTAACCGAGGCAAAGTACTCGCGCGCCTGCCGAAGGTTCGGTTGAGCAGGATCAAGTCCCAATCTGGTCATGACGGCAACCACGCCGGCGGTCGCCTCCGAAAGTGGCGTGTTCTTGACGAACAGGGCATCCCAGATCATGTCCGCCTGCTGAGATTTGGTAAGCGCCCAGAATTGCTGCGGCGTCGCCGACGACGACCGAAACAGCTCCGCCACCAGATAGTGGTAGTTCACCAACTCATCGATTCCCCACAAGCACAGGTCTCCGAAACTGGCCGGGAGGAGGTGCGTGTGAATATCAATCACCGGAGTCCGCTGGACTGCCTCATCCACATTCTGCTGCAGCGTTGCTGCCGTCATCACTTCACCCATTTGGGTCATTGCTTTTCTCCTCGATGGTTCAATTTGGGTTCTCGCGCGTCCTCGTCACATGGCGGGGTAAACCCGCCGCTACGTCGTTATTCATCAACCTGCTACTGTGCCGACATCGGGGACGCCATCTCCAGCCGCCGCAACAGATCGCGCAGGATTACGGTTTCGCTGAGATTGTCGACCCGGTTGAGCTCCATCCACTCCGTCCAGACGTACTCCAGCACGACGAACCCAGGATACTTTACCTTCTGCATGGCGCGAACGACGCCGTCAAAGTCGATGGTGTTTTCGCCCATGGTTGATTGCAGCTTTCCCGGGCACGCGCCGCGGGCATGGAAGTGCGAGGTGCGGGCCATCAGTGGTTCAATATCCGTGTCGGGAATCCCTTGGAAAGTGAAGTGCCCATAATCAAGTGTGAGGGTGAGGCCCGGGGTCAAATCGAGCAGGCGGCTGGCGGCCTTGGGCGTGGGCACAATGGACCCGAGGTGTGGTTCGACACTCAAGGTAACGCCGACGTTGGCCGCTGCTTCCACGCGCCATGCAAGCTCATCCACGCTGCGCTTCAGGGAATCCTCTTCACTTTCGGATTCGAAATGGACACCCGGGAGCAGGCTCATGTGGCTGCCATTGCATCGAAGTGCGAACTCCAGCAGGCGAAAGAAAAATTCCGCCGCCGCCTGTCGTACGGGAGCCTCCGGATGGTTCACGGCGTTCTCTTCAAAGACTTTTCCCGGCTGGCCAAAGGAATCGGCAATGCGCAGGCCGTTGGCATTCAGCGCCTCAGTCACGCGCTTTGCCGCGCGCGGCAGGTCGGTAAAGACTTCCTGAATGTCAAGGTGCGATCTCCCCGCGAACAGGCCCACGTCCACCGCCTCCACGCCCAGTTCCCGTGCGATCCGCAGCGATTGCTCCCATTGCAGCTTGGGAAAAGTGTAATCACAGGCAGCTAGTTTCAAAGTCGTTAAATCTCCCTTCCGTGTCGCTGGATTCGAACCGGGTCCATAATACTCGAAGCTGGGGAAAAATAAACAATGTCACTCAGAGAGTACCACGCGATTAGAAGTGGGCGGGTACAAGCCGCGTAGCGGCGGCAGAATGTGGCCCATGGCGCGAGCCATGGGAAAAGGAGGCCGACCGAGCAACGAGCCCCGACAGGGGCGACAGAAATAGTCGACCAGTGGCAGCAATTCTGTCGCCCGCCGGCGCGGGCTGAAGTGCTAACAACGACCGCTTTCCCACGGCTGCCGCCGTGGGCCACAATCTGTCGGCCCATACGGGCCTTGGCATGGGGAGCTGACACAGACAGTCCCTCGATAGCATAAGGGAATTGCCTTTTGACTTTCTTTTGCGTCGGCGTAGCGCTACCCTACCCCCGGCGATGGCGAGCCGCGCCGCGATTCTAGTCGCCGTGCCGGAACACACGCCAAACCCCAAATCCGCCCGCCACTGACGTCCCAAGGCCGGACGGTACGACACTTGCCCCTGCGGGCCTACGAGGTCCCCATGGTTATCGCGTCACAACTTCGTCCTGGAATGGTTTTAAAGATTGGCACGGACATCTTCAAGGTATTCGAATCCTCTTACCACATCGGGCAAGGCAAGATGCCGGGGAGCGTCCACACCCGGGCGCACAATGTGGTCACCGGCACGCTGAAGGAGTTCCGCTTCCGCCCGGAAGAACGTCTGGAGGAGACCCAACTGCAGAAGCAGGATATGGAATTCCTCTACGCGGATGCGGATTCCGTAACCTTTATGCACCCCGAAACCTACGAACAGGTTTCCATTCCGCGGGAAGCGATCGGCGCGGCGACCAAATTCCTTCGACCCGAGATGAAAGTTCCCGTGGAGCTTTACCTGGGCCAGCCGGTCAGCATCGTCTTCCCTCCTGTTGTGGAGGCGAAGGTTTCCACCACCGCGCAGCCCGTCCACCAGCAGCAGGACAACACCCTCAAGAAGGCGACCCTGGAAAACGGCCTGGAAATCATGGTGCCGCAGTTCATCAAGCCGGGTGAAACCGTGCGCGTGGAAGTGGCCACGGAAAAGTACGTTGACCGCGTGCGTGCCGACGCCAAGCGGTTTTGAGAGAGCAGCAGTTGGCGGAAGGGCGCAGGAACCAAGGCCAACACGGCCGGGGGAATTCGCTGTCATCGAGAGTTCTTGTCATTAGAAAGCGTCCGCGATGGCCGCGAACAGGATGAGGCCGACCCCGATTCGCCCCGAGAAACCGATCCGCATAACTCCTCAGACACCCTAAGAGCTTCAAATGTTCCAGCATTCTGTATACCTGACGTAACATTTACAGCAATGGTCTATCCTCGCATCGATTGCCGATAAAACGAATCAATCTCGGCAAGCACGGATGGGGCGGAGCCGCCGTCTTGGAAGTAGGCAATGATGGGATGGCCGGCCTGTGCCTGAAGGCCAATGTAGCCGTCGTAGCGAGGGCGCATGATGGCAGCGTCGAGGCAGGCGAGCGTATCGCGGAAGAACCCATTGGTGACGTGGTTCAAGGTCTCATCCAGCCACGCCTTACGATGCGCGGGCTGCCCGCCGCTAAGACCGTAGAGGGTCCGCTGGCAATCCTCGCCCGCCACGTACATCAGATATTCGACGGCTGTGCTGATGTTGGAACACTTGGCGGAAATCGCCAGGCCCGTTCCTCCCAGCACCGTGCGCAGCGGCTTCCCTTCCCCCATGCTTACCGTGTTGGCAAATCGCACCACATGTGCGCCGAAACTTGACCGCGCATAGTTGCTGTAAGAGTAGGCGAAAGGGCAGTACGCATAGTCATCACGGGCGGCGAGAGTTTCATAGATGGCGATGGGGTTCCAATCGTAGATGGCCGCCGGCATCAGGCAAGCAAGTTCGCGCATCTGCTCCAGGGCGATGCGGCCAACCTTGTGCTCCACCAAATGCTCCGGGCATGCAGGAACCGCGCTGCCCTGCGACGCGCACAGAGCCAGGAAGTTCAGGAAGACATCAGGCGGAAATCCCGGCATCACCACCTGGCC
>JARLGN010000182.1 GCA_031292775.1 Acidobacteriota bacterium
CCAATCGGCGCCACCCACGGGAAAAACTCTCCAGCCCAAAAGGTAGGTGACCATCAGCGCGGAGATCAAAAAGGCCACGGCGCCGGAGGTGGGCGAGAGTTTTCCCAGAGCCTTGGGCCGCAGAACGAATCGGCGGAAAGTCAAACCGAGCATTCCCACCAGCACCGCGACGGCCCATACGGCGACGAACGTGCCGTACCAACTCTGTTCCTGAACAGCCTTATCAAGACCCCGCAATCCCAGCAGCATGTGTTTGGCGCTGACCCATCCAAAGGCGAAGAATCCCCATAAAACCAGGGCGTGAAGAATGCCGACAAGCGGACGGTCACGCACCACGCGATACTGCAAAATCACTTCGACAATCACGCGCCAAAGCCGCTTGGGGATGTTGTCATGAGGAAGGTCGCCGTGCCGGGGAAGTACCGAAAAGAGCCGGCGGTTGACCGTTTGGAAAAAGAGCGCAACGCTGCCCAGCGCGATGACGACAAAAACCGCTTGCGGCAGTCCGCCCAGAAAAAAGGCGGCGCCGGCCGCAAGAGCTATGAGTGCAATGATCCAGTATTTAGGGTCGTTTGATTTTAGGTCCATCACTTACCTCAAGAAGATTGGAAGGGCGGGCGAAAGAGTCTACGTGAAAGCATGGCTTAACGGTCTGTGACGACCGCTACAGTCCGGGGCCGAAGCCGCCAGGAGGGCGGCGCCACAGTGTCAAGGCAGTTGCGAAACAGTCCACTACGGTGCGAGGGTTGCCATCTGCTGCATGACGGCCTGCTCCACCGCGGGGTTGGAGACAAACTCTTTTTGCAACTGTTCGTAAAGCTGACGTGCCTTGGCGGGCTGCGATCCGCGGTAAGCGTCCGCCATGGCCAGCAGCGCGCTTGCCTTGGGTACGTTTATCGTGGGGTGGTCGGCCAACTCCTGATAAAGCTTGATGCCTTCCGGCGTCTTACCGGACTTTATCAACTCACCGGCCAGCGCGAATTTTGCCAGCGAGGCAATTTCCGCGTCGTGGCCCTGGCTGGCTTCCGTCAAGGTCAAAACCGCACCCGAGTGATCGTCAAGGAGCGATTGGCAAACGCCCGCCTGGTAACGCGCAATCGCCACAGCCTTGGGCCGTGGAACCATGGAGTATTTATTTAAGATGGCATTAAATTGCTCAAGAGCTTTCTTGTATTTCTCCTGCGCGCTGGCATAGGTGGATCCGGCCGGTTCGTTTTGTTCGGGAGTGGGTTGACCCACATACGCGCGAAAAGTCGTCAGCGCTTCGCCCAAATCGGCGTTGGCGGCGGCTTCCTGACGGTCGCTGTAATACTTCAGGCCGGCGGCAAGCCCCACCACTGCGACCACGACGACCACCACGGTCAGAATTTCCTTGATATGCTGTTTAAAATATTCTTCGATTTGGACTAACGAGTCCTTGAATTCATCATGCTTCAATTGATGGCGGGTCTGACGGTCCACAGTCTGGCTCCTTCCGAAATGCTGATCCCTGCCATCTTAGCAACCTGCCGGAAGGGCGTCAATTGGCGGTTGAACGGGGTGATGGGGTCCGTAGCAAGATGGATGAATGCACGAGGTCAGGTTTGAACCCGGTCCTAAGGTATTGTGACCCCCTCACCCGTCCCGCCCCGGCTGATGAAAACGCCGGTTGCGGTCCACCCTCTCCCCCAAAGGGGCGAGGGAGGTGAATTCAAATCACGGGCTGGCGAAGAGCTGGTTGGTTCCGCCAATGTCACACAGAAAAATTCAGCGTTTCCTTCGGGCCATTACTTGAGGCCTGACTTCACTGCGCCGTCCATCCGCCGTCGATGACGATGTCTGTGCCGGTGATGAAGGCTGACGCATCGGAGCTTAGGAACACGGCCAGCGGTCCAATCTCTTCCATTTTGCCCCAACGGCCCAACGGGATTTTGGCGTTGAACTCTGCCATGAGCACGGGATTCTGCATCAACGGCAGATTCATTTCCGTGGCGAAGGGGCCGGGGCTGATGGCGTTGACCGTGATGTTATGCGGGGCCAACTCCAGCGCCAGAGCTTTGGTGATGCCGAGCACGGCGAACTTGCTGCCGCTATATGCCGTGCGGTGCGGAAGCGAGACGTGAGCCATGGTGGAGGCCACGTTGATGATGCGGCCGAACTTCTTTTCGATCATTCCGGGCACGAAGGCGCGTGTGCAAAGAAAAGGGCCGTCAACGTTGGTGGACATTACGCGGTGCCACTCCTCCAGGGTGTACTCGACGAGCGGCTTGCGGATGTTGATGCCCGCGTTGTTGATGAGGATGTCGGGAACGCCGGCTTGCCGGCGAATCTCGCTTGCGACCGACTCCACGTCGGCCTCCTTGCTGATATCAGCAACAAAGGTGAAAGCCTTGCCGCCGCCAGTCTCAATTTCCGCTCGAACGCCCTCCAACAATTCGCCGCTGCGTGCTACCAATGCCACGGTGGCGCCCGCCTCCGCCAACGATTCCGCCATCTGCTTGCCCAATCCCTTACTGGCTCCTGTAACCACCGCCACCCGCCCATCAAGCCGCTGATTGATCATCTTCGTCCTCCTGAATGGAAAATGTAGCACAGAATGAAAGTCCGAGGTCCGAGGTCCGAAATCAGAAGAATGAATGTGCGAATGAATGTAAACGGCTGCGCGATTGCCACAATTCGCATATAATGACCCCCGCCGGATTCGTCCCTTGGCCGCGCAAGATTTGTAATTCCCTCATTGGAGAAACCTGTCGCCGTGAAAATTGTCGTTTGCATCAAGCAAGTCCCCGCTCGTGATTCCCTGTTGCGCCTGAATTCCGCCGGCACCTGGGTGCAGGAAGCCGATTTGACCTTTGAAGTCAATGAGCCGGATATTTACGCTCTGGAAGAAGGCCTGCGCCTGAAGGAAAAGCATGGCGGCGAAGTGGTGCTGGCCACGCTTGGACCGGCTCGCGCCCAGCAGGCCATTAAAGAAGCTCTGGCCAAGGGGGCCGACCGCGCCCTGCACCTGGACGACCCCGCCTTCGCCACGCTCGACGCTTTCGGCATCGCGCGCGCCTTGGGCAAGGCGATCGAACGAGAGAAGCCCGACATTGTTCTGACCGGATTGCAGTCCGATGATTTCGGGGCCGCGCAAACCGGCGTGGTGCTGGCGGAATTTCTCGGACTGCCGCACTCCACCATCATTATGGAAATTCAAGCCGAGGGCGGCGCAGTGCGGGTTAAGCGCGAATTGGAGGGCGGCTGGTTCCAGTGGATCAGCCTGCCATTGCCCGCCGTCATCACCATTCAATCGGGCATCAACAAGCCGCGTTATGCCACGCTGAAAGGCATTATGGCGGCAAAGAAGAAGCCCGTGCAGAAACTGAGCGCCGCCGACCTTAGCCTGACCGCTGAGGACCTGGCTCCACGCCAGCGCATTGCCAGAGTTTATACGCCGGTAAAGGCTGCCCAAACCGAGTTCCTGCAAGGCAGCCCCAAAGAAATAGCCACGCGCCTCGTTGACAAACTCAAAAATGATGCGCGGGTAATCTAGAAGGCAGCGCCGGGCATCAGCCCGGCATGTGCCGCCCTAAAGGACGGCGCTACATAACAAGGAGGCTGACGATGTTCATTCACATCTGGAGAATGCGAGCTCGCAAGAAGCGCGTTGGGGATTACGAAAAGTTCGGGCGCCAGGTAACGCTCCCCTCGCTGAAGAAGATCGACGGCTGCCTGGGAGCGCACTTCATCAAAATCTTCGAGGCGCGCAAGCCGGAATACATGTGGCTGGTATTCTGGAGAGACCACAAAGCCCTGGAACAGGCGCGCACCAATCCGCTGTGGCGCGAGCAAATCAAGCGCTTCGAGGCGGGCAAATATTACAAGTCGATTCCGCTGGAATTGGTGTGTGAGGCGCTGGAGTCCTTCACCCAGCCCCCGGCAAAGCCCAAGCGCCCTGCCAGGCCCTCAAAGGCGGCAAAGGCTTCAAAGGTGGAAGAGTCCCAACCGGAGGAATCGCCAGCGGAAGAATCAGCCGCGGCGGAGTCATCCGGCCAGGGTGTTACAGGACCTATGGTGGAAGGCGAGTAGTCTGTCCTAATTTTTTTAATTTGCGTTTTCGATTTTGGATTCGAGGAGGAAAGCGGGCAAGGTAGGTGTTAACGGCTGGGGGTCGGTGTGTGGAATTTCCCCACCCCCAGTACCCGGAACTTAACACCTGACACCTGATACGTGACACCTAAAATGGCTAATCATATTTTGGTTTTTGCGGAACACCAAGGCGGCAAATTGACGCGTTCCACCTGGGAGGCGCTGGCGGCCAGTCAACACCTGGCACAAGGCGTGGGGACCACCGTCTCCGCCGTGCTCCTGGGAAGTAATCTCGCGTCGCTCGCGGCGGACCTTGCGGCGGCTGCGGTTCAGGAAGTCTTGACCATTGACACACCCCTGCTGGCCGAATATACGCCGGATGGCTACGCGCTGGCCCTGCGCGGCGTGATCGAGCAGCAAAAGCCGCGTTTTGTACTGTTTAGCCACACCTATCAGGTTCGCGACTTCGCTCCCAAGCTTGCCGCCGCCCTCAATCGCGGTTTGGTTAGCGACTGCCTGGGTTATCGCAATGAGGAAGGGAAGCTGATCTTCGTTCGCCAGGTCTTCCAAGGCAAATATTGCGCCGACGTCGAATGCGCGGGCGAGGCGCCCTACTTTGTGTCGTTCCAAGCTGCGGCGTTTCGCGAAGATTCCGTGCAACGAGGTACGAGCGCGGCCCCCATTACCCCTGTGACCGTGGAACTTGCCGCGGACGCGATTCGCGCCAAACCCGGCGAACGCTTCCGTGAAGCCAAGCAAGCCGTTGACCTGACCCAGGCAGAACTTATTGTCGCTGTGGGCCGCGGAATCAAGGCGCCTGAGAACGTGGACCTCGCCCAGAAGCTCGCCGATGCCCTGGGAGCGGAGCTTGGCGCGTCACGTCCCATCTGCGATAACGGGTGGCTGCCCATGGACCGCCAAATCGGAAGCTCCGGACAAACCGTGGCGCCCAAGCTTTACGTGGCCCTGGGAATTTCCGGCGCCATTCAACACATGGTGGGAATGAAGGGCTCAAACACCATCGTGGCAATCAACAAGGATAAAGAAGCACCCATCTTCGAAGTCGCCACCTACGGAATCGTCGGCGACCTTTTCGAAATCGTCCCCCCGCTGATTGAGGAAATCAAGAAGGTAAAAGCATAATACGGATGCAAAGGCGCGGGTTTGCTTGGATCAACTCGCAAGAAATCCGCGTCCCGGCCTTAATGAGTGTAAAACTCCTCGATTACTCCCGGAGTATGGGGCCTTCAGGAAAGCACGCTGGTCCAACTGAAATTTGCAAAAGCCGACACGGTTCACGAAGCAATGACGGCCGCATGGCTCAACAGGGCACCGAAGAAAATAAGCGCGCAGTTTCGCCGAGGTGGGGTGTAACCGCAGATTTAAGCGAGCGGGCCGCGCTCGACGCGGGAGACATTCGGATTGCTCTGATTATATCTTTTTTGGTATACTAACAAATGAGATGGACGGTCGAGACTCTGAATGAAACGGTGGATGCTGAGGTCGAAGCATTGCCAGCGGACATGCGGGCTAGGTTGGCGCGGATTGCCGATCTCATTGAAGGAATGGGTCTCGAGCATGTGGGCGAGCCGCATGTGAAGCATGTTGAAGGTCGCCTTTGGGAAATGCGGCTCAAGGGTCGCAGTGGGATTTCGCGGGTGCTGTATGTGGCGGCCTCTGGCTTTCGAGTCATAGTTGTTCGCGTCTTCGTGAAAAAAACCGAGAAGACGCCGCGCCGCGAAATTGAACTGGCCCTGGCCCGTGCGAAAATGGTCCATTGATGGAGGTGTACCCGTGGCACGCATATCTGATATGCACAAAAGGTGGATGAAAGGGCCGGAATACCGGAAGGCGTACGAAGCCCTTGAGGGAGAATTCGATCTGGCCAAATCCGTGATCGAGGCCCGGAACCGTGTCGGCCTCACACAGGCCGAATTGGCCCGGAAGATGGGAACAACTCAGCCGGTCCTTGCCCGGTTGGAAGGCGGGCGTGCGCGTCCCTCGATGCGGACCCTCGATCGCCTGGCGCGGGCAACTGGCACTCGCTTGCTGATCAGGTTTGAACCTCGGCGCGCGGATGGGGCGGCAGACTGATGATCACGGGATATCCACTTCCCGCACACAATAAAACTCGCAGTCCGGCGCCGACCTGTCTTGCAGATTGCGGTTGTCCCAATTGACTAAGAAGAGCCGCGGACCTAAACGACAGGTCTGCTACATCTTCTTGCCTGACCTATTTCTTCGGAACCCAGCTAAACTCCTCCCAGGCAGTCTGAAGAAGCTGGCACTTGGCAGGGTCGAAGTTCCGCATGGCTTCTGAGTGAAAGGTGATTTTCTGAGGGGTAATCGAATCCACTTCAAATCTCACGGTGAGATGGCACATCTTGACGTCTTTCCCGGCAGGTGCCCCGGCAACGGCGATACCCTGGTAGATGCTGGAAGAACCCACCCACTTTGACCCCGCCTTGCGGCACTCGGTGTGAATATAAGCGCCTTGCTTGGCAGCAGCGGGAGGCAGATTCACCCACTCAGCGCGAAACAAATCACTCGTCATTTCCACGCGAAAGTCCTTGTGCGAGGCCTCGGAGCGCCAGACCTTGGGAAGGTTGGCAAATGCGGGAGGAGTCGCCGCCGCCCCGGATTTCGCGGGATCTGCGGGCTTTTGGGCGGCCGCCACCAACGGGGAGATCACCATCAGCGCCATCAGCGTAATCAACGCAGGTTTCCACTCAATACTTGCCAGTCTCAATGTGCCCTCCTCAATGGCCGCTTCAATCGATGCGTTTCCAATGCCACGTTGCCGTCGGATGCCTTTTCGTCAAAACACGAGCCTCATTCTACCCGTCCCGTACCAGTCAGGCTACCAAAAACCGCGGCAGTGCGTACCCCGATGGTATTAATATCCCTGAGCAAGATAATCGGTGAGAACCGCCATCGATAGGAATATCATAGGCATCGTTACGCGCAGGATCTCCCCAAGCTTCGATGGGTCGAGTTTACTGCGCCGCAATTCATGATGCATTTGATCCGCGTTGTTGATGTCGTAGCGGCGGACTTTGGCCCGGCATGTGCCGCCCTAAAGGGTGGCGCTACAAGGCCCTTACCGGCGATGCACGATTCTAGAAAGCGAGGCGCAATATGAAAGAAACCGTCATCATCTCAGCTTGCAGAACAGCCATTGGTAAATTTCAGGGTTCGCTTACACCTTTTTCCGCGGTGGATTTGGGCGCGTTTGCTGTGCGTGAAGCGGTGCGCCGGGCGGGAATCGAGCCAATCCTGGTGGATGAAATCATCATGGGCAACGTGCTACCGGCGGGGCTTGGCCAGAATCCCGCACGGCAGGCGGGGCTGAAGGGTGGGCTCGCAAATCGCGTTGCCGCGATGACTATCAACAAAGTCTGCGGTTCGGGACTGAAGGCGGTGGGATTGGCCGCGCAGGCGATTCAAACGGACAATGCGGAAATCGTGGTGGCGGGCGGCATGGAATCAATGACCAACAGCCCCTACCTTCTGCCCCAGGCGCGCTCGGGGATGCGGATTGGGCACGGCAAGGTGCTTGACTCCATGATCGTCGATGGCCTTTGGGACGCCTACGAAGACTTCCACATGGGGATGACGGGCGAACTGGTGGCGGAAAAGTACGGCATCACACGCCAGCGCCAGGACGCGTATGCGGTGGAAAGCCATCGCCGCGCCATCGATGCCATCAAGAAGGGCCGCTTCCTGGACGAGATTGTGCCCATCTCCATCAAGCAAAAGAAAGGTGAACCCATCCAGTTCGCAACCGATGAATCCCCGCGCGCGGATACGTCGATTGAAACACTCGCCAAGCTGCGGCCCGCATTTAAAGCGGATGGCACGGTGACCGCCGGGAACGCTTCCAGCACGAACGACGGCGCGGCGGCGGTGGTGGTTACATCCCTCGAAAAGGCTCGCGCGTTGGGAAAGATGCCCCTGGCGCAAATCGTGGGCCAGGCGGTGAGCGGCGTCGAGCCCAAGTGGGTCATGATGGCCCCCGTGGACGCCGTGCGCATGCTGCTCAAGAAGCTGGATTGGAAAATCGAGGACGTGGACCTGTTCGAATTGAACGAGGCGTTCTCCGTCCAGGCTGTCGCGGTGATACAAGAACTGGGACTCGACCCCGCGAAAACCAATGTGAATGGCGGCGCCGTGGCGCTGGGGCACCCCATTGGAGCCTCCGGCGCGCGAGTCCTCGTCACGCTGCTCTACGAATTGGCCCGGCTCAATGCCAGGCGCGGCGTGGCCGTGTTGTGCCTCGGCGGAGGAAATGCCGTGGCGCTCGCGGTTGAGCGATCTGGCTGGCAATTACGCGATTTGGCAATTTGATGACAAGGCGAAACTCGAAAATCGAAATTTGAAACTCGACCAGGGAGCGGGCGTAGCGCGGACCTGTTTGGTAGGTCCGCGGCTTTTCGTTAGCGCCAATCCTGCGCGCCATGCCAGATGTACAGGATCTCGGCTACGTCATCCTTAAGACGATAAACGATAACGTAAGGCGGGCTGTGCAGTTCTCGGGTTCCTTCGACTTCCTCGCCGGGGCGGCCAAGGCGGGGGAAATGCTTCAGGTCCGTGATCCGGTCAAGAATCGCGCGGGCGACCTTACGGGCAGCCTCGGGGTTATCCTTTAGGATGTGTTTAACAATGCCCTCAAGCTGGCTGGCAGCTTCGGTTGTCCACCGGAGCGGGTCACGACTCGAAGAGCCGGTCGATGCGGCTGACCACTTCCTCGTGATCGATCAAGTCGCCGCGATCAGCGGACGCGATGCCGCGCTTGACGCCTTCTACGAAACGGGCCTGCCGTTCGAGCATGTTGCTGACGGCCTCTTCCACCACCTGTGCGGCGTCCTTGCCGGTGCGAGCAGCAAATTCCTTGAGCTGCGCTTCGGTATGAGGAGTAAAGTTGACTTCCATGTTTGCCAGCTTAGAAGCTTGCGGACTTGATGTCAATCGCGTTGCGCCCGCATTGAGCTGCACCCGTATAATATCGGCCCGCTGGGTCGCTTCAGCAACAAGCAGCCAAGCGATGCAACGGCCGGGTTGGTCCTCATGCTAGTGAAAACTAAACGAAGCCGGCTTTGGGTGACAATACTCTTCTTCATCGTCTCGTACGGAACTCTCTTCTGTAGCTACAAGGGCGACTATTTTTGCACACGTGCGACCGGTCCGGGCCTGCCCATTATGGCTGCACGGCTCGCCTTAACCTGCACCTTATGGGAGCTATTCGCAAGCACCTGCGGGGCGCTCGCTGTGGCCGCCACTAAACGGTATGCCCACCGGAGAGGAATTGCTCCCCTTATAAGTACCCTGGTTGCAGGACTGGGATTCGCTTCCATTCCGTTTTGGCTGTACCGAGGGTTCGCCAATGGGTTTTTGTTCCAAAATACGTGGGCAGATGTGAGTTGCTTCTTTACGGAACTGGGTAATGGACTTCTATTTCTTTTCGTGGTCACTCCAATACTCACTGCGGCAACCTTGCTGTGTGAATTATTGATTTTGGATACGGAAGCGCAACAGCAAGTGTAGCGTGGACCTGTTTGTAAGGTCCGCGGGTTTTCGCTGGTAATCGGGGACCGACCGCCCTGATAGATCGTTGCGCGAACCAGGTGAGGAAGGGCTTTTAAGTGCTGGTAAGATCAGATGCCAGG
>JARLGN010000183.1 GCA_031292775.1 Acidobacteriota bacterium
TACTTGGTACTTGCCGCTGGCAAGCTCACCTTCGCCGATAATAATGGCGAAGCGCGCCTGGAGTTTATTGGCGATGCCCATGGCTTTCTTGATTTTCATGGAGTCGTAGTCGATCTCGATGCTTAAACCCTGCGCGCGCAAGTCCCGCACCAGGCGCGTGGCGGCGGGAAGGGCGGCGTCGCCCATCCAAACCACATAGGCGGCCAGAGGACTGCCGGGTTGCAGCACGGCCGCGGCCTGCACGGCCAGAATCAAGCGGTCCTGCCCAATCGAAAAGCCGATTCCAGGAGTTGCGGGCCCACCCAGCATCTCGGAGAGTCCATCATAACGGCCGCCGCCCACCACTGCATTTTGAGCTCCTAACGCGCCGCTGGTAATCTCAAACGTCGTTCGCGTGTAATAGTCGAGTCCGCGCACCAGGCGCGGCGTGACGTGATAGACAAGGCCGCGCGCCTGAAGTTCGCTGGTGACGCGGTCAAAATGCTGGCGGCATTCGGGATCGAGGTGGTCGATGATTTTGGGCAAGCCCTCGATAATCGGCTGGTCCGCCTCAACTTTACAATCGAGTACGCGCAGCGGATTGGTGTCAGCGCGCCGCTGGCAATCCGGGCACATCGCGGCCTTAACGTCCTGAAGCGCCACCCTCAGGGCTTCCAGATAGCCCGCACGGCAGTTGGGGCAGCCCACCGAGTTCACCAGAAGTTGATACTCGCGGATCCCAACCCGCTCAAGGAAAAGCACGAGCATCTCGATAACTTCCACGTCAACCAGCGGGTTCTGCGATCCCAAGACTTCCGCTCCAATTTGATAGAACTGGCGATAGCGCCCTTTCTGCGGACGCTCGCGGCGGAACATGGGACCGATGTAATAGAGTTTGTGGACACCCCCCTGGTTGTAGAGGCTGTGCTCGATGTAAGCCCGCACCACGGAGGCGGTGGCTTCCGGACGCAAGGTCAACGATTCCTCGTCGCGATCGCGGAAGGTATACATTTCCTTCATCACGATATCCGTTTCGGCTCCCACGCCGCGGGCAAACAGTGCCGTCTCTTCCAGAATGGGTGTGCGAACCTCACCATAGTGATAGGCGGCAAAGATGCGGTGGGCTTCGGCCTCGACACGTTGCCACAGGCTTGTGTCGGGCGGCAACAGGTCGCGGGTTCCCTTTACAGAACGGATTGGTTCAATTCGATTTGACACGAACGTCCTTTCAAATTACCTGTAACTACTGAGACACAGAGGCACGGAGATGCAAAAAGAAAGAATCTTCTCTGTGCCTCATCGTCTCTGTGGTGAAGTCTCTTTCACGCTTTTTTTGCCGCCTCGGCCAGGTACGTTTCCTTGTACTGAAGGTAATGGTCGGCGTGCATTCTGATAAATGCCTGTTCGTCCTTCGTAACCTCCCGCCGTCGCTTTGCGGGAACGCCCATGTAGAGGCTTCGCGGTGGAATCACGGTGTTCTCCGCCACCAAAGCGCCTGCGGCTACAATGGACCCTTCGCCCACGTGCACGTTATTCAGCAGCACCGCGCCCATCCCAATCAGACAATTATTCTCCACCGTGCAGCCGTGCAGGACTACGCGATGGCCCACCGTGACCCAATCGCCCACCGTCACCGGAGAGCCCATCATGGTGTGGACGATACTGCCATCCTGGATATTGCTGTTCGCTCCGACGCGGATGGGTTCAATGTCTCCCCGCAGCACACACTGGAACCACACGCTGGAATTCTCGCCAAGCTCAACGGTGCCAATGATGTCGGCGCTGGGGGCGACATACGCCGATGGCGCGACGCGGGGAGTCCTCCCCGCCAGGGTCAGAATCATCCTTCCCCCCGCTTAGCCAAAATTCCTGTGGAACCTCAAACTTAAAACGTTAACACACTGGCGAGAAAAGTCGCAAGTTGCGCAGGGCCGGCGCGATGACAATTGGGCTATTTGCGAATGATTTGGATTTCGTACACGTTTTCGCCGGGGATGAGTTGCAGAGGTTTACCCTCCGCCCACGGCTTGTAAGTAGCCGCGAAGCGGATGCGCTCATCGAGCGGAGGGTGGGTATAAAGCCAGAACTTGATGAAAGGGCTGGGGTCAGGGTCAGCCAAATCCACATCCCCCAGGATTTGGAAAGCATGGACCTCGGTTGCGTTCGGGTCCGGGACGACACCGTAAGCGACCTCCAGGCCGAATTGGTCAGCTTGATGCTCAAAGTAGCGTGAGATGCCGTTCACAAGAGGGTCTGACAGGAACACCAGCAGCGTTAGCACGGTTAGCACAAGTGGGAGCGAAGCGATGTCACCCATTCCCTCGACGCCGCCGCGTGGTCCGACATTTTTCACCAGCCAATTCAAGACGAGGAAGCCCAGAAAGAAGAATACCAGCGCCACGTCTTCGTCGAGCGCGAATTCCTTGGGAATGTGATGCAGGGCGTAATGTCCTGTTTCATGTCCAAGGACTAGCAGAAGTTCGTCCGGCCCCATTGTCTTGAGCGTCGTGTCCCAAACCACAACGCGCTTACTGGCCCCGAATCCTGTGACGTAGGCATCCACTTCCTTGGTTTTGGAACTCGCGTCCATTGCATAGATACGCTCGGGCGGAATCCATACGCCCGCGTGACTTAGCATGGCTCCAATCCGCTGCACCAGCTCCGGTTGGGTTTTCTGAAGAGGTGTGAACCTATAGAACAGTGGATCGATGACACACGGTTCGATGAGGATGAAAGTCAGAATGAGAGGTATTGATACCAGCCAGAAATGGAACCACCAACGGCGCGGGCTGTTTCGGACGAGCGAATAGAAGAACCAAGCCACAACAACGCGCAGCGCAGCGCCTAT
The DNA here is from genome assembly GCA_031292775.1 of Acidobacteriota bacterium. Taxonomy (GTDB): domain Bacteria; phylum Acidobacteriota; class Terriglobia; order UBA7540; family UBA7540; genus Bog-366. The sequence goes on from JARLGN010000183.1 coordinate 2,828, forward strand.
GCCCACACTCTTTCCCCAATCACCAAACCAGGACGCAAGCCCTTGCGTGGAAAGACCAAAGCGGTGTTCAAGGACATAACCGGAGTAGAAATTCAGAGGAAGTTTCAGCAGCGCCGCCGCCGCCAATAACAGCGGGACGAAGATCAAACATTGAATAATCAGCCGCCCCGAAATCCTTTGCGCCCATTCGCGGAAGGTTACGGCGAGGCGGGTGCGCCAGAGAAGCAGGTAGATGATTATGGAAAGCAGCGTTCCAAGGAAATAGAGGGCGTAAAGTGAACGTGAATAGGCAATGGCCTTGGCGCGACGCTCGGGCGTGAGAGTGTATGTGGCCGGCGGTGAGGCAGATGGGGCTTGGTTGATGAGCGGAGCTGCCGAAGCGGCCTGCGGCGAATGGGCTGGTGAGCTTCCAGTCTGGCCGCTTGCCCCCGTGACCGCAGGCACAACCAGCAGGAACACGCCCAGCCACATCCATGCAAGCCGAATCATAAGGACAGACCTGAAGAACTTGCTTTTCCTCGTTCGTGGGGACGAGCCGCGGACCCAAAGCGCAGGTCCGCGCTACGTTGTCTAGCCACTAACCACTGCCTTTACACTTTGGGCAGCACGATCCCTTGCTGGCTTTGGTACTTGCCCTTCTTATCTTTGTACGAGGTTTCGCACAGCTCATCTGATTCCAGAAAAATAATCTGGCAAAGGCCCTCGTTGGAATACACCCGGGCGGGCAGGGGAGTAGTGTTGGAAATTTCAAGGGTTACGAAGCCTTCCCATTCAGGCTCGAGTGGTGTAACGTTTACGATAATACCGCAGCGGGCATAAGTTGATTTTCCAACACAGATGGTCAGTACATTGCGAGGAATCTTGAAGTACTCCACCGAGCGCGCGAGGGCAAAGGAATTGGGCGGGACGATGCAATCCGCCCCGCTGAATTCGACAAAAGATCGAGCGTCAAATTTTTTCGGATCGACGATTGTCGAGTTAACGTTGGTGAAGATTTTGAATTCATCAGCCACGCGCAGATCGTATCCGTAAGACGATAGCCCGTAGGAGATTACCCCGTCGCGAACCTGCTTCTCTTCGAAGGGGCTGATCATTTCGTGCTCCCTCGCCATCTTACGAATCCATCGATCGTTCTTAACCGGCATGAGTATCACCTCGTGTAAAGTGCGGGTCCGTTGCCGTGGCCGCAACCCACGGTATCGTACCCGTTCAAATAGGCAGAAAGAGAAAAATCATAGTCGAGGAGAAAATTCTTGACAATGCCTCTCTCTCTTCTTAGGATTAAAGCCTGTATTTTCAGGAGGTTTGCGTGATAAAGCTGGACATCATCAACGAGGTCGTCAATCGCACAAGCATCACCAAGACAAAAGCTGAGATGGCCGTTGAAACCGTATTTGAATCCATGAAGAAAGCTCTGACACAGGGCGACCGCATTGAACTGCGTGGTTTCGGTGTTTTCAATGTGAAACCCCGCAAGACCGGTATAGGGCGCAACCCCCGTACAGGCGCGGAAGTCAGTATCCCGCCCGGCAAAGCCGTTCGTTTTAAGCCCGGCAAGGAACTGCAATCGCTCTCCTAGGCGCAGTGGCGAGTGACGAGTGACGAGCAAGCCTTTTGGCCTGTTGACGGTCTTGCTCATCACGGGTCACTTGTCACTGGCCTTTACAGGCGGGCAGGAGCGGGCGAGAATAGGATTCTTCCCCACTTTCGCGCATGGGTGATGAATCCCAATTCGGGCCTAACGGCCAGCCACCGGTCAGCGAGATCCCCTGGACCCCTCAGGCGTGGGTCCCTGTCCGCTTGCCCCTGAGACGCCGCACGCGGTGGTACAACTCCTTCCTCTTTCACCTGGGGCTATTCCTGCTCACGGTGCTCACGACTTTAATAGTGGGTTCGCACGTCGCGCTCAACTACGCGCACAATGTGCCGGTTTTTGATTGGAATATTTTCCTCCCGTATTTCCGCGAGTTGTGGCGCCACCCGCGCTTGCTGGAATCAGGTGTACCGTTTTCTGCCACTCTACTGGGCATTCTGCTGGCCCACGAACTCGGCCATTACTTTACGTGCCGCTACTACAGAATTCACGCCACTTACCCTTACTTCATTCCCGCTCCTACGCTGATTGGAACCTTAGGCGCCTTCATCCGTATTAAATCTCCCTTCGTGAATCGCCGCGAGCTTTTCGATGTGGGGATCTCCGGTCCTATCGCCGGCTTTGTTGTTGCTATCCCTGCCTTGATTCTCGCTATGTTTCTCACCAAAGGACCCGCGCCGGTACCCACTCCGGATTCAATCCTGCTGGGTAATCCATTGACGGTGGTTCTACTTGCCAGGCTGTTTGGGCACGGGATCAATCCGGCGGAGATAATGACCCATCCGGTGGGGTGTGCCGCCTGGGTCGGCCTCTTCGCCACCGCTTTGAATCTGCTCCCGGTGGGGCAACTTGATGGCGGCCATATCCTATATGCTGTCTTGGGCGATAAATGCCGGA
>JARLGN010000184.1 GCA_031292775.1 Acidobacteriota bacterium
ACCTCGCGGACCTTTTCGACGCGGTGCTGCCGCAATTATTGTAGCGGCGCTCTCTGAGCGCCGGCCGGCGGTCGGAGACCGCCGCTACAGCAAACGGAGTGAAAGGCCATGAATCCTGAAGAACTCATCGCGCGCGCCGTGCAAGTGCGGGAAAACGCCTGCGCGAATTACTCCCATTACAAAGTAGGGGCGGCGTTGCTGACGCCGGGCGGCAAGATCTACACGGGGTGCAACATTGAGAACGCCACTTACGGCCTGACGGTTTGCGCCGAGCGCGTGGCACTGTGGAAAGCCCTCTCCGAAGGCGAAAGGAAGTTTACGCAAATCGCCATCGTGACTTCCGGCGAGTCCCCCGCCTCACCTTGCGGGGCATGCCGCCAACTTCTTTGGGAATACTGCGGCGATATTGAAGTTATTCTTGCCAACCTGCAAGGTTTCCGAAAGACCCTCCGGCTATCCGAAATCTTTCCTCGCCCGTTCGATCAGAGTTTTCTCTGAGAAGCAGGAGTTGAATAGATTGCGGAAAAATTTGTCAGAAAAGAGTAGCGCGGACCTGTTTTGTAGGTCCGCGGCTCGTCCATTGCTTGCAAGGAAGAACCGCCCCGATGCATCGGGGCGCAACACATCTTTCCAGACCCGGCGTGAGAAATCCAGCCTAAGCCCCGCCGACAGGAGGCATATTCTCCGGGTAACGTATCCTGGCGTAGCCCGGTTTAATGGCGGTGTAGATGATGCGGATGCGCTCTGCGTAGGGGAGGAAGGAGCTCTTCATGGCATTGATCGTAATCTTTTCGAAATCATCCAGACCCAGGCCAAACGTCTCCATGGCCACCCGGAATTCGTTGCTCATGCTGGTGCGGCTCATCAGGCGATTGTCAGTGTTGAGGGTAACCCGGAACTGCTGCTGATAAAATATCTTGAACGGGTGTTCGGCAACCGAGGGAATGGCGCCGGTGTGAACGTTGCTGGAAAGGCAGATTTCCAGGGGAATGCGCTTGTCCAGAACGTACTGCGCCAGTCCGCCAAGCCGCACTCCCATGCCGTCCGCCACCACGATGTCGTCAATCAGCCGCGTGCCGTGACCGATGCGGTGCGCCCCGCAATATTGAATGGCCTGCCAGATGGATTCCTTCCCGTAGCCCTCACCGGCGTGGACGGTGATGTTGAAATTCTGGCGCTGAATGTAATGGAAGGCATCGACATGTTTCTTGGGGGGATAGCCGCCCTCCTCACCCGCCAGATCAAATCCCACCACGCCGCGGTCGCGGAAATCCACGGCAAGCTCCGCCATCTCCAGGGAGACTTTCATATTGCGCATGGCGCAGATGATCAATCCTGTAGGAATTTTGAAGTCTCTTCGTCCTCGCTCAAGTCCCTTGAGCACGGCAGAGACGACTTGTATGTTGGTCAACCCCTTCTTGGTGTGGAAAATGGGGGCAAACCGCGTCTCAACGTAGACCACGCCATCATTCTTCAGGTCTTCCACCTGTTCGTACGCGACCCGCTCCAGGGCCTCGGCCGATTGGGTCACGGCGATGGTGTGGGCAAAGCCCTCCAGATAGCCGGCCAAGTCGCCGCGATAGGCGCCCTGATAGAACCAGTCCGCCAGCGCCGCGGGGTCAGCCGTGGGCAGCTTGGTGTATTTGGCGTCCTTGGCCAATTCAATGATGGTTTGCGGACGCATGGAGCCGTCCAGATGCTCGTGCAACAAGACTTTGGGAAGAGCCTGAATTGTTGAGTTGTCCAGAAACATAGGTGGTTACCTCCCCAGCCCTTTGAGACAAGGACCATTATATGTAATTGCGCCGGACCTGGGGCAGAATTTAGTCTGTTGTGCATGGGCATTAACTTGGTTTTACTGCCCTCGCCCCTTTGGGGGAGAGGGTGGACCGCAACCGGCGCATTCTCCAGCCGGGGCGGGCCGGGTGAGGGGGTCACCCAGGAACGAATGGGGAAACAGAAGGAAAGCGCGATTCCCTTGAAGCAAGATGAGTCACTACCCCTATTGGCATTGGTTTCCATTGTAATCCGCGGTAACCTAAGCGTTCGAATGACGGGGATCTCAACATGGAATTCGTAACCGGGCTCAAATGCGTTTTCTGTGGCGCGACGTATTCGACACGCGTCACTTATACGTGTCCGGCGTGTGGAATCACCGGCATGCTGGACGTTCAATACGACTATCCAGCCATTGCCAAGCACCTGACGCGCCGCAGCCTGGCCAATCGCAAGGAATTCTCCCACTGGCGATACCGCGAGTTGTTGCCCATCCGCAAGGACGCCGTGCTGCCGAGCCTTCCGGTGGGGTGGACGCCGGTTGTGCAGACAGATTCCTTGGCGCGTCACCTGGGCTTGAGGACTCTGTATCTCAAAGATGACGGGCGCAATCCCACCGGGTCGTTGAAGGATCGCGCGAGCGCTGTGGGTGTGGTCAAAGCACGCGAGAAGCAGCATAAGATTATCGCCTGCGCCAGCACTGGCAACGCGGCGTCCTCGCTGGCGGGCATGGCGGCGTCGATGGGATTGAAAAGCGTGATCTTTGTGCCTGAGCGCGCGCCCGAACCCAAGGTTACGCAGTTGTTGATCTTTGGAGCTACTGTCTTGCGCGTGCGCGGCGGTTACGAGGACGCGTTTCAGTTGAGCCAGAGTTCGTGCGAGCGCTGGGGCTGGTACAACCGCAATAGTGCAATCAATCCCTATCTTGTCGAGGGCAAGAAGACCGTGGGACTGGAAATCTGCGAACAGCTCGACTGGCAGGTTCCCGACTGGGTGGCAGTTTCAGTGGGCGACGGCTGCACAATCGCCGGCGTGTGGAAGGCTTTTCACGAAATGAAGACGCTGGGGCTTATCGAAGGCACTCCCAAAATGCTGGGCGTGCAGGCGGCGGGAGCGGCGCCGGTAACAACAGCCTTTAGCACAGGCGAACCGCTGAAACCCATCGAACCACACACTATTGCCGATAGCATTGCGGTGGGCGTGCCACGCAACTGGAAAAAAGCGGTGCTGGCCGTTCAAGCATCCGGCGGTACGATGATCAACGTGGAAGACGAAGAAATTCTCGAAGCCATGCGCTGCACCGGCCGCCTGACGGGCATCTTCGCCGAACCCGCCGCGGCCACGGCAATTGCGGGAGTTCGCCGCGCGGTGGAAGAGGGAATCATCGGACGCAAGGCGAGCGTTCTCGCGGTGGTTACTGGCAATGGCCTGAAGGACATTCGCAGCGCGCAGGCGGCGGTCACGAAACCTTTCGACATTGCGCCCGATGGAACCGGGCTGGAGGACATCCTCAAAGACCAAGGGTTTGTTTCGTAGCGGCTACCCGGTTGAGTCAGCAATGGAAGTACTTTCAAGTCTTACGAGGAGTGGAAATGACCAAAGCGAGGAAGCTGACTACGGAAGCTGTGATTGGGTTGTACTTGAAGGAAAGAAGGAAACCCAGGCTAACGATACAGAAGTTAGATAAAAACACAATTTTGATAGAAGGAAATGCTAAAGCGCTAGAGTTCTTGGGGGAGTTTGTGCTCGCCCATTCCCGAGCAGACACAGATGATTGCGGCACCGGCTTGGATCCGAAGGGAGCAGGCAGGGGTTGGTTCACAAAGGAATCCACCCTCGGGTTCTACTTGCATCGGCTCCCCTGTCGCCAACGCAAACGCCTTGCGAAAAAGGTGAGTAGCCATAGTAGGTGAAGTCCTTGTCGTTAGTTTTTCCTTGATTACGGACCAGCAGCAAGGTAGCGCAGCCCCTTTCTTTCGGTTTGCGGATCGAAATTTAAGAACAGCCGCGGACCTTCAAAAAGACAGGTCCGCGCTACGCGTTCCGCAGGGTCTCTGCGGTATAAACAGCCATGATCAAACCTAAACACCTCAAACCTTCCCTGCTCATTCGCGACATCCATACTATAATCACGATGGATGCGCGCGACACCGTTCTACGCGGCGGATACATTTACGCTGAAGGCGGCGAAATCAAGCAAGTGGGGAAGCATCCACCGGCGCGGCTCCGCGCCGACCGCACCATCAGTGCTCGATACGCGGTAGCGTTGCCGGGATTGATCAACACTCACCATCATCTCTGCCAGACTTTGACGCGTGCGTGCAGGGCTGCCGCCGACATGGAACTCTTCGACTGGCTCCGCACGCTTTATCCCATGTGGGCGCGCCTGGATGAGGAATCCATGCACGTGGCCGCGCTGGTCGGCATGGCGGAACTGCTGCTCTCCGGCTGCACGACGACCACCGACCACCATTACCTTTTCCCCCGCGGGCAAACCAAACTGATCGATGCGGAAAT
>JARLGN010000185.1 GCA_031292775.1 Acidobacteriota bacterium
GGCTGCCAATCCCAAAACACAGTACAACCGTTCACATTTGCCTTTTGGTGAAAGGTGTCATCGAGGGCATAGTCACTGACGAAATCTTCGTCGCAAGTTGCGGCGCTTCCAAATACACCCGCAGCCAACTGGTGTGTCTGACTTTCTTCGGAAGTTATATGCAGCCCGGCCAGCACCGCAGGTGGGAGCTTTAGTTTATGTGAGTATCCGAATTCCATCCCCGGCGGCGGGCGGCGCTTCATCAAGAAATAGACTTCTTCCTCCGTGAAAATCTGTTTACCGGGAGGCGTGACTTCCTTCAACTTCCGGGCGATGGCCTCATAATCCTTCCAGTTATACGAGCCGCTGGCGTCATCGCAGGAGCTGCGCACCAACGCCCCGAAGCAAATCACACTGATGATCAGGACGGGCCAGAAGGGCCTCTCCGGCCGGAGCACTCCCTCGCCGAGTGCGTACAGACCCGGAACCGCGAGGATGCCTGCAAATGGTGTCACCAGGCAGAAGTAGCGTCCGAATGTGGGATGGGCGAAGGCTAATTCCGCCGTGATTCCGAGCGCCAGCCAGCCGCACAAGTAGAACTCCGAGCGGAGATCGGGCGCCCAATCGGAGCGCCTGGCGATGTAGACAATGCCAAAGATTGCCAGCAATCCTATAAGCAGCGATTGCGGGTCCGCGAGCCAACCCGTCATCGCATCAAGGTCGTGAGCTAACGGATCAGGCCAGTAGACCGCCCGGTAATAGAGGTGGTATTTGACGACATCGAACCAGACCACCCAGGGTGACTTTGCCGCCAGCCAGAGTATCGGCAGGAAGGGAACGATCGCTCCGCCGGCGACTGCCGCAGCCTTACCCCATCGGTTGCCAACGCGGTTGCTCGACCAAATCCATATTATTAAGACCGGTGTTACAGCAGCAGCGAGCATGGATGACGACGCCGCCGCCCCCGCAAAAGCGCCGCACGCAGCGGCCAGCCACCACCCGCGCCGGTGCACCGCGGCGATTGCCAGGCGGAAGGCACATACGGTGGTGAACAGGGATATGCCGTAAGCCTGCCCCAACGGTCCGAATTCCACCAGGTTGATGTTGCAGCCAATCATCACGGATGCCGCAATGGCGCCCGCGACTTTCCATGCTCGGTGGGGAAGGCGAGAGAGCACGAATTGCGCCGCGAGAATTGTTGCCGCCGTGGTTTCAAGCGCTGCGAGCGCGTGGGGGCCGCGCCAGCTTTCCCCGAGCAGGCGCAGCAGAAATGCATTCCAGTAAGCATTGAGAGGGGTCTGGGGAAAACAGAAGTCCAGGTAGGGACGCATGCCTCCCTTGATCAATTGCGCTGCGAGCAGGTGAAAGCCTTCGTCATCAGTAAAAGCCAGGGTTTGCGCGTATCCCATCAGCCCCGCGGCCATTGCCGCCCAGAGCCCGTAAAGCAAGAGGCGCGTGTGGTTCCTTCCCGGTGCTTCCACGGACGACTCCGCAACTGCATTCACAGTGTGGGGCTGCATCCTTGGGATGATAGGCTTTCTGTGATTTTGCCGTCAACGCTGGCAGAGGTAGAAAGTAAGGAGGTGATGGCCATGTGGCGGCGTAAAGCGGTTGCGGAAAACATCGTTGGTACCATGCTTATCAGCACTAATCGTTTCAGACCACCCCGTCGCTCGGCGCGCCAGCCACGATTTGGCTTGTTTGATTTGTGGTAAATCCTGGTCGGCGTGTTCCCAGCTTGCCAGAAAATCCTTGTAAGCCGTGGTGGCCTTGGGCTCATCCCCGGCCATCGCATAGGATCGGGCGATTCCGTAAAGAGCGTGACCGTTGTTAGGCCGCTGTTTCAAAGCCTCCGCAAAGGCGTCGCGCGCTTTTTCCCACTGATGAGCATTCAGATAGGCGTCGCCAAGGCTTTCCTGTTCGGGACGATAAAACTGAGGTGGTTCGGAATAGCCAAGGTCTTTCTCATTGGCCAGTGCTTTTTGGAAAAGCTTGAGTGCCTCTTCGTCGTCCCCTTGAATGCTCTTGATGTTGGCGCGCAGATCGAGTGACATGGTCCCCAGGAGTTGCAGTACCTGTGTAGGATCTTCTCCTTTATCCTTTGCATCCTGACTCTTATCTTTATCCTTTTCCTTGTCCTTATCTTCGTCCGTCACTTTGGACTTTGACGCTTCCAGGCGCCAGAGCATGGCGTCGAGTGCTTCCGATTGTTGCGATGCCGATTTTACGTCGCCGTGTTCGATGGCTGCCATGCCTTTGGCGTAGAGGCTGAGTCCCGCGGCATAATCTCTGGCCGCCGGACTGATTGCATCCGTGGGTGTTCCAAACTCCACGGCTTCACTTTCCACGGCCTTCCAATCGCTGAAGCGGATGCGCAGGCGCGCCACGCTACCCCCCGCCCAAACCGCAAAGCGTGCGGAGGTCATGCCGGTGGGAGCGGGCATGCCTCGTAGCTTTGCGGCCCACTCCAAACCCTCCTGGTAGCGGCCTGCCTCCGCGCAGGCGGCAATCAAGTAGGCGAGGTTATGGGCGTAATTCCAGTCCTCCTCGGGACGGATTTGTTGGGCCGCCATGTAGGCTTCATCGACTCGCACTGCTGCCACAAAGGATTGCCGCGCCCGTTCGTAATCGCCCACTCGCCAATAAATATGGCCCGGCATGTGGACCATGTGGCCGGAGCTGGGCGCCAGGCGGCCGAGAATATCGGCGCTCCGAAGGGCTTCCTCCGGCCGCGAGCTATCTTCCATGGCGTGAATCCAGTAGTGATTGGCGGCAGCATCGTCAGGATGCGCTGCCAGCAGATTGCGCAGCATGGATTGGGAGTAAAGCTCGCCGTCGCGGGGATGCCCATTGGTTTTGTAACCATCCATCTCTTCCAAGGCGAGGAACGCCTGGGCATCCACGTCGTCCGGGTAGCGATCGATCAGGGTTTCCATCACCTGCCGGTAGGCGCCAGAGTTCTTCGAATCATCCGCCTTATCCTCCTGCTGGGCGGCGCGGATGTACAGTTGCTCATGATCAGAAGCGTGGTCAGCGAGAGACTTTGCCTTGGCAAGCGCCGTATTCTTTTCCTCCTGGGCGCCTCCGTGCCGCCCGCTCATTTTCAGGGCCTTATATTCCCCCCAGTAAGCCATAGCTGCGGAAGGATCGAGACGCGCTGCCTCCTTGAAGGCGCGGTAAGCTTCATAATCCCAAAAGCAGTGCAGCAGTCTAAGCCCCTGGTTGAAATACGCCTGGGCTTGTTCGGAGTTGGTGGTGATTTTCAAGGTGGCCTCGCCAATTCCTTGCATCAGCGGGGGCGGAGGAAGCTCCCGGAATTTGGCCTCAGAATCCTGCCCATGATGATGAACCATCGCGGTTTGAGCGGAGGCACTTCCACAAGCCAAGATGAGCAACCCAAGCAAGAGTTTTAATCGCATGGTGGGGACCTGCAATCTGATTGTATTTGTTCGCCCTGTCGTGATTGAGTTTACCAGACTTCGCCAACCAATACAGGTCATATCGGGTTGCGCAATAACCGTTCTGGCTGTCATTCTGTTAATCTGGAGCCGCGAAGTTTAACGAGACTGCAACTCGCGATATGGCCACTGCGAAAGATCATCACCTGGGCGGACGCATTGCACCAGCAATGGTATATTTCAAAGGCGGCGTGCGGCAGGCAGGAGATTGAATCCAACATGATAGCAACCGTTACCTTGAACCCGGCGATCGACAAAAGCGTGACCGTTCGCGGCTTTGAAATGGGCAAGACCAACCGTGGCGAAGTGACGCGGGTGGACGCCGGGGGGAAGGGAATCAACGTGGCGAAAGCCCTGATACTTTGGGGGGCGCCGGTCTGCGCGCTGGGGTTGCTGGCGGGCAGCAATGGCCGCTTCATTCTCGACGCCCTTTCCGCCCAGGGAATTCCTGCCGACTTCGTGAATGTTCCGGGAGAGACGCGCGTCAATCTGAAGATCCACGATGCGGAGAAGGGAACGGAGACCGAGCTGAACGAGCCCGGCTTCCGAGTCAGCGCTGAACATTTACAGGAATTGCGGCGGAAGATTGAAGCTCAAGCCCCACAGTGCGAGGTGATGGTCTTTTCCGGCAGCCTGCCGCCCGACGTGCCCGAGACTATTTTTGCGGATTTAATCCGCGTCGCCAAATTCCACGGGGCAAAATGCTTTTTGGATACCGCCGGGCCGGGGCTGAAACTTGGACTTGCGGCCGGCCCCTTCCTGATCAAACCTAACCGCGATGAAGTGAAGGATCTGCTGAAGACCCCGCTGCAGAGCCGCAAAGACCTGGTGGAGGCGGCGCGCGCACTCATAACTCTGGGGAGCGGGCAGGTCCTGATCTCATTGGGAGCGGAGGGAGCCATCGGCGTGGCTGGAAACGACGCCTTGTTCGCCGCGCCGCCCGCCATCAAGGTGCGAAGCAGCGTCGGGGCGGGGGATACCATGGTCGCGGCGATGGCTTACTCCGCCGTCGAAAAGCTTCCTTTTCGCGAGGCTTTCCGCATGGCCGTGGCCGCGAGCGCCGCGACCGTGGCGCTGGAGGGAAGCAAGGTGGCGGATTTGGCAGCGGTGCAGGAGCTTCTCCCCCAAGTCATTTTGGAGGATGCTGTTGGGTAAAGCGGGGAATCCAACGCGGCACTGAATTGCAATAATCCTCGTACTCCTGTCCGAATCTTTTCCGCAGGCCCGGCTCTTCCGTAAAGACAACGAAGGTATGAATGAGAAGGAAAGCAACCAGCGCAAACAAAGCCATCGAGACGGACCTGAGGCGAAGGCCCAGTCCGAGCAGCATCGAAACGCCGCCGATGTACATGGGATTGCGAACGAGCCGGTAAGGGCCATGCGGAACGAACCTCTTCGGCGGATCAAACAGCGCCGGGGTACCCCGGCCTTCGAAAATGAAGAACCCCACCGTCGTGAGAGCCAGCGCCGCACCCGCCACGAACAAGACATGTGCCGGGACAATCAGCCAGGCAGGAACCCGGAGCGGAATAAACTTGTCGAGGCGGCGACAGAACAGAGCTACTGCCGCCCACACCATCAGGAACAACGTGGCAAAAACAATTGACCGGAGTGCTATCCAAAGCCGGCTCATAGGTTGTCTCGCTTGCTCAGTGCCCCGCCTTGCGCAGGGCCTGGATTCTTGGAACTCGGCTCTTAGGGTTGTCAAGGCTGAACGATTGGGCGTCTCCCAAATTGGTGGGACCACCACGCACGAAATCTCGCCGCATCCTTAACCCACTCCCTCAGAATGGCTGATGATAAATGAAAGGGGTGGCCACTCGCAATCGTGCTCAACGAATAGACCCGATTCAATTCGTGGTTACTTGCCGCGGATTCCCGGGAATGTAGCGGGAGAACTTCCGGATTGCCGGGAGGGGCGGAGTTGCATCGACATGTTTTCATCTTGACATCA
>JARLGN010000186.1 GCA_031292775.1 Acidobacteriota bacterium
CCATAATTCCCCGGCGGCAAGACGCCTTGCCTGGTATGGACCCCACGAGGATTGCGTCTAAGTTTGAACCTTCCCTCGCGGATTAGGTTCGATCCCGAAATTCCATTATCCACCATCCACCGGCCCAAAAGATACTCCTGACCGCCACCCACTGCAACCGGCTGGCTGGCAGCAGCCTTAAGAGCCGACTTAGCCGCTCTGCGTGGGAACCTATTGTGAATGTTGGATGCGATGCAATAACGTCCGGGTTTTGGTCTTCAAGTCGAAGAGCATCAGGGCATCGCTGCCCTGGAATGCAAACTCGAGTTTATTGATCTCGTCTGGTAGCGCCGCCTTATTCTTGTAGGCGGGCTGCTGCCTCGCGTGGCTTGCATTGGGAGTCCAGTCCTCGGTCTTGGGCTTCACGATCAGCCGGTTCCCTTTCACTTGATAGACGCCACGCTCTGCATATACGCCCGCCATGAGTTGCCCCGATGCGACAAGAACGTACGAGTAGGTCCCATTCTTCCGAAAATGATAAGCTTGACCACTATAGGACGACCGCAGCGTCGCGCCCGTACCGGCTTCCACGACATCCCCGAACGATTCGGACGTGGCCCAGGTTCCGATCAGTGAACTTGCACTCGCCCAGCTTGCGCTTCCGATAAGCCAAACCATACACATCAGGGCCCCAATCAAAGCCGTACTGCTATTCGAACTCCGCATGAGTTCTCCTTTCCAGAACGGGCAGCTCTATAATTTCCGCATTCTGCGTCGGAAGCTTAGTAGATCTCAAATGATCCGGTCGCGAGCTTGGTCCCGGCAACGATAAACTCCACATGGTAGGTGCCTTTTAACCACTTGGAACAGGGATGTTCCGGACAACCCCAGCCTGCCGCGTGCAATGAATCGGCGCTGCCGGCAGGCACGAGAGCATGATGAGTGCCCTGGTGCACGAGGTTGTTGGCGGGATCGTACCACATCGTCACGATATCAAAATCGGCACGTGATTCGGGCTTGGGATGCACCATTTGAAGCTCGGCCTCAATGAGTCGAGTCGATGACCGTTTGAAACGTATCGCGTACTTTCTTTCGTCTTTGGGGGTCAGATCATTCCCCGACTCGAAAAACCTTACCGATTCCAATTTCAGATGAAGGGCCTGGGGCTCGCTCTGTCCAGCCGGGGACGCCGGGGCATGACCGGCGACCTTTTCCAGAGAGGCGCGATAGCCGGAATTGTCGGGCTCAAGCTGGCAGGCGGTACGAAATTCTTGCGCCGCCGCTTCCAGGTTGCCCTGTTTCTCCAGCACCAAACCAAGGTTATGGTGCGCCAAGGCATACTTCGGTCTGATGCGCACGGCTTCCTGATATTCGGCCTTGGCTCCGTCCCGGTCACCCTTACGCGCTAGTGCGAGGCCAAGGTTATTATGGGCTGCGGCCATTTCCGGCCGCAGGCGCAAGGCTTCGCGGTTCTCCGCGATTGCCTCGTCGTATTTCTTTTGCTCCAGCTCTACGTATCCGAGCGAGAAATGAATGTCCGCCCTTTCGGAATCGAGCTTGAGGGCGGCACGGTATTCTTCCTCGGCTTGTGCGTATTGCTTTTGTTTCTTAAGTTCGGCGCCGTGAGCAAGGAGTTGCTTAAGATGTACGTCATTCGCGTCTGGCGGAGCAGCCGAATCCGGTGAGCGCGATGGTTTGGCCGCGCGCAGGGCCGTAATGAGTACGTCCTCCCCCCCGGCTTCACGCACGGCCGTTAGGAAATCCTCGCCGGGCACGAAGTTAATTCCGTATTGCGGCACCAATTGCGCCAGGCGCGGGCTGGGAACGTAATTGCGCGTCAACTCCAGGACCTCCTCCTTGCTCAGCGCTTTATGAGAGGCGGGGGGAGCTTGCGCCGCACAGACAGCGGTTACGATGAGAAGCAAAGCGATTAGACGGAGTCTCATGACCCCTCCTTTTTGCCGTTCAATAAATTGTGCACATCGGTGAAGATTTTGGGCGGATTCTACGCCCATCCTTCCCGCAAATCAATATCACGTATCAGTTTGGCATGGGTGTCAGTTTGGCGTGGGCTCACAGGTCTACCAGGTCAGAGGGAAAGTCAAAACGGGAAGTCCGACGCGGAATGTTCTGTTTGACTGGACGCTAAGTGAGTTGTCAATTGGACCCGTGAGGGTCGGAGGCCGGTAGCGCAGCGCGTCGGAGCCGCAACCAAACATGTCATCAGAAGTCGCAGAGACACGCCAGGGGAAGATGCACCTCATGCAAGCTGGGTGCGCAAACCGTCTGGGAGAGCGGACCACCCGATCCTGATCTCAGAACGACAGCGCTATTGAGTCTTTCCGCAGCCTGTGAAGCCCGGCGGCACAACGACGGCAAAATGGCAAACCTAGCGCCGTCCGGAACTTGTCCCGACACCGTCGGGACAGGTCTCGATCGGCGCCACGACGGCACGGCAATCGCTTACCTCTATGCTGCCAGCGGCCTCGTTTGGAGAGGGGCCGCGCAATTGGGGCAGAACCGCTGACCCGGCTCAACCATCTGTCCGCAGGCAGGGCACAGCCGCAACTGCATCGACCGGGACGCCACCAGCAGAGCAATACCGAGGCCGGAGAATAAGACGGCCATTCCTCCCAAAAGGATGGGGAGGAAGAAGAAGCCAAAGTTGTACCCGGCATTCATTCGAATGTCATTCGGCCCGGCAGGGTTGTAGCGAATCATGTGGCGAGTCCCGGGAGCATAGGCGTCCGCAATGCGTTTCATCGCCGTATAATTCGAGGTGCTGTAGCCCGGGGTCGAAGGTGTATCAAAGGGTTTTCCATCGAGGGTATACCTGAAATCGATCTCTACCTGGTACATGAAACTGCCGTCATGACGGCTCAAGTAGTGGGTCATCCGGCACTTCGCCACCGTGGCTTCCACCGTGGGCCATGACTTCATAATGGTGTATTGACGCTCACCAGCCCAAACTCCCACTGCCAAAAGGATAAGGCCCACACCGGTAAAGATCGAGCCAACCAATCTGAAAACACTCTTGCCTTGGTTAACGGCCATTGGGGTCCACCTCCGGTCATTGTGCACGACCTACTCTACGGCGCCCAAAACGGGTAGTGCGGAAGTATTCGGCTCCGAGACGAATTCCTTTGCGGTCCTTTCCGCCGGGTAATGAACGGGTCGAGATTTCGATTGGAAGAGCTTCAATTTCGAATATCCATTCTCCACCTTCCGCCGGCCCAAAAGATACTCCTGACCACCATCCACTGCAACTGTAAGTGCATTGGGTTGACGCACTGGATGAAGGGTGCGCGACACAAAAGTGAAAGGCTCAGGCCTATCGTGGTGACTGGCGGGGGTGTTCCGTAGCGCCAACCTTGAGCGGCGTAGCGCAGTGCGGCGGGGCCGCAACC
>JARLGN010000187.1 GCA_031292775.1 Acidobacteriota bacterium
AGTTTATGCGCCTTGGCAACTTCTTGATGAAAATGCAGAAACATGGGGAAAAACAGGACGAAAAGCAGGTTACAGGGGATAGGTTACAGGGGACAGCGGGCGAAAAGCAGGTTGCAGAAGAACAGGTATCAGGTGACAGGTTACAGGGGACAGCGGGCGAACCCCACGTACTGGTGGCGAACGCGGGTGAGCCGGTGCGGGTACAAGCACAAAATGAAGGTGCATCCGGGGATGTTGATGAAAAGACGGATGGGCAGGTTCCCGGCGCCAACTACCAAGTTCCGGTGGGCGAAGAGCCGGTGGATCGTAACGGTCTTCAGACGCCAGCGGACCAGGGAATGGCAGCGGCGGCGGGGGGTTCGGTGCGCGGAGGGGCTCAAAATGAAGGTGCATCCGGGGATATTGATGAAAACACAGATCCGGGGAAAATAGGGCCAGGGCTATTTTGTCCGGCTGCGGGGCAGTGGGGCTTGGCGACCCCGGACAAACTGTCGTAGTCCCGAAAAACGAGGCTCGAAGGGGCGGGCTGGGGAAAGACACTTCACCGCGGGAGAATGGACGAAGGCGGCAGCTTCGCGGCCGCACTCCAAGACGCCTGCGGCGATCATTCCGAATTCCAGGCAGCCCGTGTTTGACGATCCGATGGCGGGGTGGCCAAGGTGCCCGATTACCATATTCGCTGCACTTGGGGCAAAGTCTTTTGGCGTCAAGTCCAGCCGCGTGGTAGAGTAGCTAGTGGCCTCACGTACCCTCGCAGATGAGGCAAGGATGGAAACCCAATTGGGGGCAGGACCATGCACGCTCGCTGAAGAACCCCGGGCGAGCGAGAAACTGGCCGACCGCCCCTCGCGTAGACCTAAAATTCTACTGACAAGTATTTGCCGACCGCTTGGGCCCAAGCACGGAGATGCTCCGAGCTGTGGGTATGAAGTGCTCCATGGACAAGTCACCCGCGCACAGGGCGTCTTCAGCCCTCGCTCCGTAAATTTCACCTATGGGCTTGATTACATTGCCGCCAACCTGGACGCACCCGCCGTGGTGCTGCAATACCCGTCACGTCGCGAATTGGTGCGTGAACTGAAGAAGGCTCCGGACTACGTCGGCATTTCCTTCAACTTGGTTTTGTACCATCGCATGAAGGAGGTGTCGGCTTTGGTGCGCAAATACGCGCCGAAGGCACGAATTGTTCTGGGGGGTTATGGAACGGTTCTGGACGATGCCGCGCTTCTCCCCTATGGGGACGACATTTGCCGTGGTGAAGGCGTGGCGTACTTCCGCGCCCTGCTGAACGAGCCTCCCCGGCCCATGCCCTACGATCATCCCCTGGTGACGCTGAACCTGAAGGTTTTTTCCATCCCCATGGACAAGACGGGCGTGATCTTCGCCGGGCTCGGCTGTCCCAATGGCTGTGACTTCTGCTGCACGTCGCATTACTTCAAGCGCAAGCACATTCGCCTGCTTCCCACCGGCGACGACATCTTTCGCGTCGTGGAACGCTACCTTGAAATCGACGAACACATGAGCCTGGCGATTTTGGACGAAGATTTCCTGCTGGCCAAAGACCGTGCCACGCGCATGCGTGAACTGGTGCTGGCCCGCGGCACACCTCTTTCCATTTTCGCCTTTGCCTCCGTCAAAGCCTTGAGCCGGTACACTCCCCAGGAACTGCTGGAGACGGGCGTGGACGGGGTTTGGGTGGGGTTCGAAGGAAAACGCTCAGGCTACGCCAAGCAAGAGGGAAAGCCCATTGAGGAGTTGATTCCGGAATTGCGCTCGCACGGGATCACGGTGCTCTCCTCCATGATTCTGGGCTTTGGGTATCACACGCCGGAAATCATCCGCGAAGAGCTGGCGGGGTTCCTTGCTTTACGCCCCACTTACGGTCAATTTCTGATCTACGGTCCCACGCACGGCACGCCGTTCTACGAGCGGGTAATGCGGGAAGGCACGCTGCGCCCGGACATGCTGGCGGACCTCGACAATTATTACAAACACTGCGACGGCTTTACCTCCATGGTCGTTCATCCCACCATGAAAGCGGGAGAAATAGAGTCCTTGCAGCGCGAGTGCTTTGACACCGACTTCCGCGTCAATGGGCCTTCCATTCTGCGCTCGGTGGAGGTTTGGTTCCAGGGATGGAAGCGCTACCACAACTCTGATTCTCCCTACCTGCGCGCCAAAGCGGAGCGCTGGAAGGAAGAGATTCATTTCGCCTGGCCGCTTTTCACCGTGGCCAAGGGCTCGGGCCCGACGCCGGAAGCCGCAGCGCAATTGGAAGCCGAGGTTCGAGCTGCCATCGGCCCCCCACCGCTGGGCCGGCGCGTTCTATCAATGCTGGCTCCCGCCGCGGCGGCTTGGACCGGCTTTACCCTGCGCCACGACTTGTTCCAACACCCCAAGTTGGTCCGCACTGCCTATCGCACCACGCCCTGGGCGCTGCGCACCGGGGAAATTGGCGCCCTTCGCGTTAGCATGGAGCGGGCACTGCACAGCACTTTGGTGAAGATCGAAGGAGTACTGGACCGTGCCAGCGCCAAACGTCTGGTCGCCGGCATCCGCGCCCAACTTCACCGCAACGACGCGGACCTCAAAGTGGTAGTGGCAGAGGGGACACAGGCCAAGCGCCGGGACCTGGAATTTCTCGCCCATGAACTCGCGCCGCTGCGGCACCGCATCTCCGTCACACTTCCGTCCACTCCTGAAACCTGGACTCACCTCGAGGGTGTTTAGAGCAAGAAGGTAGGGGGCGGTTCGCGGACCGCCCTTTCCCGAATTGACTAACACGTTGCATCTCGAACGCCGTTTCAGGCAAATCAAAGGTTGAGCCTGCCCCTTCGGGGAAGTCGCATCAGTTGAAATTCCCGACGATGCGGGACTCCCCTTTGGTTTGAGTTGGAAGCACAATCGTATCCCGCTCCAGGACCGGAGTCGAGACCCCATTGACAGTAGCGGAAGCCAGCGGTCGGCCATCACCGGAGCGCAGCCTTACGCGGATCTCCTTCGGCGCCACCGCCAGGTCAAGATTGGCAACAACTTCAACTGAGTTACCGTCTTTTGCCACGTGAGAGGAAAGGTCCACGTGTCCGCCGAAGTGCGAGCCCATGCGGCTGACGGCCAGAGTGCTGCCCGGCTTGAGCCATGAGCGCGGTATTGCCTGCAACAGCCATAGCGATTGCTGCGATCCGTCGTATCCTCCGCGCTCGTTGACGAACATACCTCGCATCGCCTGCCAGCGTATGCCCTCTCCCGGCGAGCAGGAGGGCGGCCCGTCAAACGATTCCACCCCAACCCGAAAATCACGGTGAATGGTGATGGCCAGGCTATTAAAGAGCCATTCGAAGAACCGCGGCAAATCGTCGCGCTGGAGAAACAAGTCGAAGAAGATCGGAAACATGGTTTCGTATTCCACGTAATGTCTGCACAGGTAGTGCCTTGGAGTGTGGGGGTTGCCGATGTCGCGAAAGTTTTCGTCGGCGTTGGCGTGCTGGAAATCGTCGCGGCGAATCCGCATGTAGTACCCCTGGCCCTGGGGGAACCCGGCGTCGATAACTGCCAGCGTCTGATCCACCAGCTCATCGTGCGGATCAAGAGCCCCCCAAGCCCCCGCGCGGGTCGGACCAACGCAGGTATAGGTCCAGTCCGTCTGGTTCCAGTCCAACTCATAAACATCGCGGGGGACATAAGGAATGTCAGACCCGTCCGGCATGGGAATGCGTCGGGCACGGTCGCGAGCTTCAACGTATCGATCGCGCAGGCAGGCGCGGTACTCATTCAGCTCTTTGGCTATTTCCTCGGCCCGGGGATCATTGATCTCCCGCAGCAGGCGCACGGTCTCAATCATTCCATAGATACAGGTGGAATCGTTGGCGATGGTGTTGCCCTGAAGCCAATCGTGCGTGGAAGCCGCCGGCAGCAATCCCCAGTGCCGAACCTTCTGCCCTTTTTCTTCCCGCATGGTTCGCCGGCGCTGCGTCAGCACCCAGTCGCACGCGTCCACCATCGCCTTCAGCGGCGGCCGCGGCCCTTTCTCCAACCATTCGCGATCCCGTGTGATGCGGTAGTGCGAAGCCAGCGCCCAGAGTTCCAAGCCGTGGCTCAACAGCAGAGTGTTGGCGGTCCAATCACCAAAATTGCCCATGAATCCGGGCCGCTTCTCAAAACCTTCCCCTTCGACAATTTCACCCTTACCCATGCTCTTGCGATTCAAGCCGCCAATGTCGTCAGTTTGCGTGTCGATAAAGCTTTGCAGCACGGGGCGTGAGTACTGGGACAACCCGCGCAGGTCCAGAGTGGGCAAAGGCCACGC
>JARLGN010000188.1 GCA_031292775.1 Acidobacteriota bacterium
CACTCCAAGGCACTTCGCGCAGGCTAAAACGATGACTTGTCTTAACCCGGCGGGAGATGCCGCAACGCTCTGCCCAGCAAATGCTTGTCAAGATAGCAAAGATTTACGGTATTGCAATGCAGGGTTGTTCCGCCTTTTGGAACTACTCTGCGGCTTTCACCTTCTAGCAACATCCTCAACGTTCTATTACCTGCTTACGAACCGCTAGCCCTGCGCCAGCCGGCCCAACCGTCGCGAAGCCCCCAATACTCTAATGAGCAAATTGTATTCAGATTCGTTGAATCGCTTAGTCCTCGGACGAAGGTTTGCGTTGATGAAAAAGATGCAGCCGGTCACGCGCAGCCGGTGGACGCTAGGCACGCCGGGAGATTACCACCGCCCCCCGAGCCTTTCAAGCACCCACATGAAGCGCCCTTATCGCGGCCATAATCGACCGAAGGGTTGGCAGCAAGGGAAAAGCAGAAAAGCACTGTCTGTGGCTACATGTTGCGCCATTTGAAAAGCCGCGGACCTTGAACAGCAGGTTCGCGCTACTTGCTATAACCTGTCCCCTGTAACCTGCTCTTGCTATCCCGCTTCGGGGGGCTCATCATGCGGCGGTGCGGCGGCGGCCAGGGCTCGGGCCACTTCCAGAAAACCCTGCGCGGCTGCGGAAAGAGACGCGTGACGGCGGTAGGTCAAACGAAGTTTCCGCTGGATGCGCAATTCGCTGACCGGCACGGCGACAAATTCCTGCCGGGCCAACTCCTCCTGCACGCACATGCGCGGAACGAAGGCCAGACCCATTCCCATGCCGACAAATTTCTTGATGGTCTCAACCGTGGGCAACTCGGCCACGATCTGGAGAGGCGTATGGTGGCGGGCGAAGGCATCAATAACGCGCTCCCGGTAAGGCGAAGAGATATTGTGCGCGATGAATTGCTCCTGCCCGAGTTCACGAATGCTGATTCCCGCCGAGCGGGCCAGGCGATGGGTACGCGGCACGATCAGGCAAAGCTCATCCACGCTCACCACTGCTGATTCCAGGTCGGGATTTTGCGGGTTGTAAGAGAGAACCCCCAGGTCGATTTCATAACGCAGCAGCGCATTGGGAATTTCACGCGAGAGGCTGCGCTTCACGGCCACCTGCACGCGAGGATGGCGCTGGCGGAATCGCTTGAGAATGGGAAGCAGGTAGAGCGCCGTGCTCTCATTGGCGCCAATGGTCACCTTGCCGCGCTCCAGCGCCTGAAGCTCCCCCAGGGCCGAGCGCGCTTCCTCCCGCAGGTTCAGAACCTTCTTGGCATAATCGTAGAGAAGGCGGCCCGAGGCAGTCAGCACGCCGCTCTTGCTGGAACGGTCAAGCAGCGGCTCACCCGCCCACTCCTCCAGGCGATGGATGGACTGGCTGATGGCCGGTTGCGTCCGAAACATGCGGAGCGCGGCACGCGAAAAACTCTTCTCCTCAACCACGGCAACAAAAGCTTCCAGTTGGGTAATTTCCATGGGCGCGACTCCTATAAGGCTTACTTATGATATCAGAAAAATTATAAACTTGACGCAGCCATCCGACCGGTCGGACAATGTGACTCGAACACCTCGAAAGAGTGGGGCATGTGGGCACGCGATGGGGTTGATCATGGGCACGCGTGCTCTATCGTAGCTTGTCACGAATTCGGTGCCCCCCAGGCCGGGCGTTGCAAGAATTGACGGAGGAAAGATGCCAGAGAAGCTCTTCGTATTTGACACCACATTGCGCGACGGCGAACAATCCCCGGGCTGCAGCATGAATCTGCCGGAGAAGATGGAGATGGCCCGCCAACTCGACCGCTTGGGCGTCGATATTCTGGAAGGCGGATTCCCCATCGCATCGCACGGCGATTTTGAGGCGGTGAAAGCAATCTCGGCGGAAATCCGGCGGCCGATTGTCGCCGCACTGGCACGCGCCAATGAGCTTGACATCGACCGCGCCTGGGAAGCCTTGAAAGAGGCCGCGCGCCCGCGTATCCACACCTTCCTCGCCACCTCCGACATTCATCTTCAATACAAGCTGCACAAGACGCGCGAGGAAATTCTAAAGATGATCAGTTGGGCCGTGGCCCATGCCAAATCAAAATGCCAGGATGTGGAATTCTCTCCCGAAGACGCGGGCCGCACCGATCGCAGCTATCTGATCGAGTGCTGCCACGCGGCCGTGGAGGCTGGCGCCACCGTGCTGAACCTGCCTGACACGGTGGGCTTTTGCCTGGAACCGGATTACGAACAGATGTTCCGCGACGTGCAGACCCGCGTGCCCGGCATGGACAAGGTCATTCTTAGCACCCACACGCACGACGACCTGGGGATGGCAGTGGCCAATACACTGGCGGGAATCCGCGGTGGCGCGCGCCAAGTGGAATGCACCATCAACGGCATCGGTGAGCGGGCGGGCAACGCGGCGCTGGAAGAAGTGGTGATGACCATCCATGTTCGCCCCGATTCCCTTCCCGTCTTCACGGATATTCGGAACGAAGAACTCTACGCCTCCAGCCAGATGCTGACCCGCCTGACCGGCATGGCCGTGCAGCGCAACAAGGCCATCGTGGGACGCAACGCTTTTGCCCACGAAGCGGGAATCCACCAGGATGGGGTTCTCAAGAACGCCATCACTTATGAAATCATTACCCCGCAGACAGTGGGCATGCCGTCGAATTCCATCGTGCTGGGGAAGCACTCCGGCCGGCACGCTCTGGCCAAGCGCTACGAGGATCTGGGATACCAATTAACCAAGCCGGAACTTGAACGCGCTTATACCCTTTTCACGCAACTGGCTGATCGCAAGAAAAGCATCTACGACGAAGATCTGCTGGCCATCGTGGATGAGGGATTCCAGCATATCCCCGAGATGTTTTCGCTAAGACTTTTCCAAAGTGTTTCATCGAACGAAGGGCGCTCCACGGCAACTGTGGAACTGGAAAAGGACGGCGGAACATTTCATGATTCGGCCACCGGTGATGGACCGTGCGATGCGGCCTTTCGCGCCATTGATCGCATTACCGGCGTGCCGGGAACAGTTTCCGACTTCTCTGTCCACACGGTTGGCCCGGGCACGGACGGCGTGGCAGAAGTTCGCATCCGCGCGGTCTTTGAGGGCCGTGAGTTCGCGGGAAAGTGTACGAACCATAGCATCGTAGAGGCCGCGGCGCGGTCGTACTTGCAGGCCGCAAACAAAGCCGCCTACGAAATGAAACGAGCAGATGAGGCCGCAACGGTGGGCTCCGGCTCCGTCCACAAGAACGAAGCCGTGGACCAACTGTTTCCCGGCGGATACTAAAGATCTCGTATGTTCATGAAAACGCTCAGAGCAAATTGCTACAAATCGCCGTGAACCCTCGCGGAGAATTGATAAAGGATGGCAGAGGCCACGGTTCCTTTTGTCACAATTAAAGAAGCCCAAAAATGAGGAGGGAGTAGCAGAGACTCAGCATCTAACATGGAATGTATTCAAAATAAGCTTGTTACAGGAAATCACCCCTGCCTCAGCTTTTTGTCGCAAGCCTCAATAAAATCTTGCAATTTCATGTCCTTATCCTGTAAGATATAGATAATCAACGATATGCAAAGCTTATACCGGATTGCGGTGCTGGCGGGGGACGGGATTGGGCCCGAGGTTACGGCGGAAGCCGTGAAAGTCCTTAAGGCTATTGAAGAAATCATTGGCCCAACCTTTCGCTTCCAAAGTGGACTCATTGGCGGTTGTGCACTCGACCAGACGGCTTCTCCTCTTCCTGCTGAGACCATATCCATATGCAATAATGCACATGCGGTGCTGTTAGGCGCTGTGGGCGGTCCGCAATGGGATACAAAACGTCCCGAATCGCGCCCTGAGGCGGGACTGCTGCAAATCCGTCAACGCTTGGGGCTGTACGTAAATTTACGGCCCGCAAAAGTACTTGACGCGCTGGTCAATATGTCAGCGTTGAAGCCCGACCGCGTTCGAGGAACCGACCTCGTGATCGTTCGTGAATTAATGGGCGGGATCTATTTTGGCAATCCTAGAGGCATTTTTACCAAGAATGGCGAACGCTACGGCGTGAACACGGAAATTTATCGTGAGCACGAGGTGGAGCGGGTTGCCCACCGGGCTTTCCAGTTGGCGCGACTCCGGCGTAACAAGGTGACTTCCGTCGATAAGGCCAACGTACTGGAATCATCCCGATTATGGCGCGAAGTGGTAACGCGCATCGGCAAATCCTACTCCGACGTCGAACTGAATCACCTTTATGTGGATAACTGCGCCATGCAGTTGATCGACAGGCCCACCAGTTTCGACGTGGTCCTGACCAACAACATGTTTGGCGACATCCTGAGCGATGAAGCCGCCATGCTGACGGGCTCAATTGGCCTGCTGCCCTCGGCAAGCCTGGGCGAACACTCGGCCCTCTATGAGCCAGTTCATGGCTCGGCGCCCGACATCGCCGGACGCAATAAGGCCAATCCCCTCGCCGCCATCGCCTCCGCTGCCTTGATGCTGCGCTACTCGTTGCACATGGAAACTGCCGCGTATGCCATTGAGCAGGCGATTGAACGAATTCTGAAGCGCGGCGTGCGCACCGCAGAACTTCCCGGCAAGAGTCGTGCCACCTCCACCACCAAGATGGGCGACCTCATTGCGGAAACCACGCAGAAGATTCTGAAGGCCGCCACCTCCAAGTCCGCGACCGCCAAGAAGCGCTAGCCCCCTTCTGCCAACTCACCCCAATATTCATTGGCGTAACGCCATTCCGCACTTGTTCCGACATGGTCAGGAAGGCGGCACCTCCCCCGTGCGGTAATCAACCTTGTGTACGCAATAGAGAATAGAAGTAGCCCGTTCCGGGCTCCGGCCCGGAGCGACGTAATCCGCTCACCCCACACGCCCTTTCACAAAAGCGAGTGCCTCATCAAAAATCCGCGCCTTCTCGTCATCGGCAACCCCTTCCAGCACGTGGCCAGCTCCGGGAACCGATATGAATTTATGCGGGACTTTAAAGTGGGTTAGCGCTTTATCCATGGCGTCGGATTCGGCATAAGGCACGTCGGTGTCGGCCGTGCCATGAATCAGGACGGTAGGCGGATACCTACGCGAAACATTCTGTAGCGGGCAGTAAGACTCAAACCACTTCGCCTCAGTGTCAGGGTTATGCCCCGCTACCTCCTGTAACGAAATCCCGTTCTGACGAGTGTAGAGGTAGAATTTTCCACGCTGGCCTCCACCCTCGGAAACGCACTTAGTTCCGACTGATGCATAGGCTTCCTCTTTGGAAACGCGTGGCTTCTGCATGTGGTAAGCACTGGGGCGGCTGCACCACGGACCGACACCGCCGCCATAACCGGAGACCGAGATCAGCGCCTTGGGGCGAGGCTTGACGCAAAAACCGGTCATCAGCGCGAGGTAACCTCCCGCCGACTCGCCTGCCACCACCAGATTCCTGGTGGAGATGTTCAGGGTTTTCGGGCCTTGCTTATGAATCCAGATGAAAGCATCATGAACATCCTCGATAATCGCGGGCAATTTCGTTTCCGGCGCCAGACGGTAGTCAATGGAAATCACCACGTGGTCGCCCTGCCGATTGAGCCACTTCGGAGCGTCTTTGCGCGAACCCAGGATTAAGGCGCCGCCGTGAATAAAAACGATCGCAGGTTTCCGGACGTTCGGGTCCGCACCAATCGCGTCAAGTTTGATTTCGCAGCCGCCCACCGTTTTGTAAGTAAAAGTCTTAACCTCGGGCGGCTGCTCACTCCACGTCCAGCGCGGGACAAGAAGGGACGCTGCCCCTGCAGCCAGTGTTTTTAGAAAATCGTGTCGGTTCATTTGCTTCTCCTCTTGCCGCGGCGCATTATACCGCAAGCGTAGCGCAGACCCGCATCTTTGGGGTCCGCGGTCCTACTTTTCGGAAGCCTCAGCCCCTACGTTCTTCTCCTCCGCTTACCGACTGCTCGCCGGCCACTTTGGTGGGTAGTTGCCGCGCGGTTGCATTACCAGCAAAGAGTAAATATGCACTGACGGTATCTTCATGACCAATGCATGGCCGGGAGGGCCGGTCAGTACAAGGGGTTGGGACGCATCCGGTGAGTACACGGCCATTGTGGCAAACTTCTGCTGTGGCCCAATCTTGATTTCAGACGAAGGTGTGAGCGTATAGTTCAAAAAATGAATCATCACGCTGCCTGTGGCCGGCTGCTGCACGATGTTGTAAAGAACTCCGGGAGGGACTTCCACACGGACTAGTTCCGGCCCGGCGGCGGCGCGCAAAGTCTGGGAGAGATCGTCGAGTGGCGGCAGTTGTTGGTAATAAGTGCACTCTCCTTTGCCTGTCTGCTTCCCAAACCACTCCGGCGGCG
The DNA here is from genome assembly GCA_031292775.1 of Acidobacteriota bacterium. Classification (GTDB taxonomy): domain Bacteria; phylum Acidobacteriota; class Terriglobia; order UBA7540; family UBA7540; genus Bog-366. The sequence goes on from JARLGN010000188.1 coordinate 6,343, forward strand.
CGTGCTTTTGCCCATTCTCGTCGAGCGTTGCCCCATCTCCAGCGGCGATGATGCGGCCGCCGTTGGTGAGATAGGTTTCAAGAGCCGTCAGCGCCCGCTGCCGTACGGTGCGCGCAGTGAGCAGCGCCACGGCCTTGTAAGGCGCGAGTTTTTCCGCCGTCAGGTCATTTTCATAGATGACGTCGAACAGCACGTGGCGCGCCGCCAATCCATCCAGCAGGGAGACGCTTTCGCTACGATCGTCCAATACAACGGCGATCGCCGCCAGGGATTTCGTTGCATCGTAATACGGCCGATGCTCGGAAGAGAACCGGTTGTAACTTCCGACGGCGCGCCAGATAGCCATGCTGCCCGGGTCATGCTCAAACAAGCCGCGCGCGAACGCTCCTTCCACGAATACTTCCATGCCTACACCAAAGCTCATGGCCTCTGCCAAGGCCAATTGTTGCCGCTCCGGCGACATGGGGGTGGTCTCACGCTGGCCGACTTCGCGCCCACCGTCCTCAACCAGCATGGGTTTCCAACCCTCGGACAAGGCGTTGAGAATGCGAAAGAGTCCCACGTTGGTGACCAACCGACCGTGATCTACGGGGACAAGATCCGCGGCATCCATCCTTCCTCGCCGGCCGCGGAGATGCGTTTCATCGTAGACGCCCGGTTCCGCGCCATCTTCAGTCGTCATGCAGTTAGTCAGGCGATTGAGGACGTAGCTGTTCTGGTGGAAATTTCCCATGATCAGGAAGTCCTTCTTCCGAGCGGCGCCGTAACGGTAAATATCCTGATAGACGTCCACCAGGTGACCACCAAAGTTATTGTCATACATCAGGGCGTCGGCCCCCGCTTCGATGGCCAGGTCCACCCGCTTCTTCAAATACTCGCGCCATTGGAGGTTGCCCAGATCCGCCATGTATCGGGTAACGCGGCCCATCTTGGAGTAGTCGCCCGAACCGTAGGGAACCGGCTTGCCGTCCGCGCCCATTTGAATCCAGTCGCGCGACTCCGGAACGTGCTCAAACATATCTTCCCAAAAAATATTTGCCACCGATTCATACGCGATCACATGGATTCCCTGGCGGTGGCACTCAGCAATGTACCGGCGCAGTTGTTCCCGGTGTTTTTCCTCGGTAGGAATAGAGAAGCCATTGCTGAAGGTAACCCACGCCACGTTGATTCCCGCGTCGCGAAGAAGATGAATTGTTTGCGGGTCGTACCAGTTCGACATGGTGTAGACATTGTCGGGATTCGGCGGATTGAATCCGGGCCATCCGGAGAGGATTGCTTTGGCAGCTTCGATGCGCCCACCATCCCAGCGCGCAATACGAATCGTGCCCGTCTTGGCCCAAGACGGAATGGAGTCCGGGCCGGGCCCCTGCGGCCACTCCGCCGGATACGCGCCGCCCATCTGCCGCGGCATTCCCCTCTCGCTACCCACCTGCGCCTTGAGGTTGGTTGAAACTGAGAGCGCTAAGGAGAAAAACAGGAGTTTGATCATCTTCATCGGTTCGTCTCTCCCCTCACGAATAATGAGATGTTGCGAAGGAGTGGCGATTTTACATCAACTATGTCCAGGATGCGCTGTATGCTGGCTGACGCTGAGCGCAACTCTCTGGCCCGCAGATCAGTGCTGCTTATCAGGATTTGTATCTGTTTGGGCGTACAATGATGAACGCTGAACCGCCGAGTTGCGTTCTGCGCCAGCCGGCGGAAAGTCATGCGTTTTCAGTTGTCAGTAAAAACCGCCGCACGGGGTGGCTCTTACTGAAAACTGATGACTGACAACTGACGACTGTTTGGGAAGCAACAAGGGGGTACAAACCATGAGTCTGACAAGACGGCGATTTCTGCAAACATCAGCTTTCGCGGGTGCGGGGATTGCCTCTTCCCCGCTCCTGAAACCGGGCGCCGCTGCTACCGAAACGGTCAACGAGCAGGTCATTCCCGCTCCCACCGGCGAGTGGATGACGAACACGCCCGCGAGCATGTATCGAGCTTACCGTTCGAAGCCCGCAAAAACCGCGGATGCCACAACCTGGGTCCAAATCGACCTGGGAAAAAGCCAGCCGATTGATTCTGTCAAGGTTTACCCCGCCAACGAAAAAGGCTACCCGGGCCGCGATGCGGCTTATCCGGGCGAGGGTTTCCCTGTACGATTCAAGATTGAGTGCTCGAACGATGCCGACTTTCACAGTCCTGCCCTCATCGTAGACCACACCGATGCGGACTACCCCAACCCGCAGGGCCTCATTCAACAATTTGCGGCGCAAGGCATCACAGGACGTTTCGTTCGCCTGACGGTTACGCGTCTGATGACGGTCCCGACCCATGGCATATACCTGGCTTTGGGAAGGATGGATGTGTACTCGGGAGGAAAAGAAATCGCCGCACTATGCCCCGTCACCGTGGACCCAACTTATGGAAATGACAACGACGTTGCCCAGGTAACCCGCCCCGCGCGCCCGGGCGGTGAAACCACCTTCATGGACCATCCCGAAAACGTCACTGCGGCGACCACCTGGAAGCCTCCGGTCCCCAAGGCCCACGTGCCGCGCACCGGCGTTACGCTAGAGGGCGGCGTTTTCCAGAAGGCCATGGAAGACAATATTCAGTATCTGCTGAACTCTTATTCTGTTGATGACCTTCTGCGCCAATTCCGTGAGCGGGTGGGCACTGCCAAACCTCCCGAGCACCCCACCGGCAATCGCCGGTTTTGGGAGGAAGACCTTGC
>JARLGN010000189.1 GCA_031292775.1 Acidobacteriota bacterium
ACAGAAGCACTCGTGGGGCATTGTCAATGTGAACCTGCGCTCCTACTACTCGGAAGGCTCCAAGACCGTCGGATACGAAATTGCCGAGCAACTTGGCTGGCGCCTGCCGCAGAATATCGTAGTCCCGATGGCTGGCGGCTCGCTGATCACCAAAATCCATAAGGCTTTTGAGGAATTGAAAAAGCTCGCCTGGGTTGAGCCCACGACGGCGCGATTCTTCGGCGCGCAGGCCACCGGATGCTCACCCATCTCGACCGCCGCCAAACGGGGGACCTCGGAAATCGATCCCCAAAAACCCCACACGATTGCCAAATCGCTGGCCATCGGCAACCCCGCCGACGGCATTTACGCGGTCAAGGCGATCCTGGGCAGCGGCGGCATGGGCGAGGATGTGAGCGATGACGAAATAGTGGAAGGCATCCGCCTGCTCGGGGAAACCGAAGGCATCTTTACGGAAACCGCCGGAGGTGTGACCGTCGCCGTGGCGCGCAAACTGGTTCGCCAGGGACGCTTGAATCCCGATGAATCCACCGTTCTGACCATTACCGGCAACGGCCTGAAAACCATCGCCGCGCTGCAGGGGCGGATTCCGGAGAGCATCCTGATTGAGCCCAAGGTGGATGATTTTGAGGAGCAGTTTCTTAGCGCTGCGGCTGCCGTTTAGCGGAGTGGGTCGCGGGTAATGTCACTTGTGGCAGCGCCCTTCAGTGTATGGTGCCATGACATCACTATACACTTCAGGGCGGCACTTCACGGGCCGTGGAAATACGAGAAGGGTCTTCGTGCCCTGTAGGGGCACAAGTTAGTAGCCGGGGGCAACGCCCCCGGGAACGCGTAGCACACGGTTTTCGACCCTGAAGGGGTCGCACAACAATGAGTCGGGGTGTGTGATTCTGGCATGTGACCGCGCAAGTTCGACCCTTTCAGGGTCGGGTTCGGTTGGGCTCTCTTTCCGGGGGCGTTGCCCCCGGCTACTGAATCGATCCCCTGCGGGGATCGGGAATGGAAGGTGCTGCCGAGTTGTTCCGCAGCCTGTGGAGCCCCGCCCTTCCTAACCATGGTGAGAATTCCATGTAAGCTGATGGAGGAGATTTCAACACTAAAGGAGACAACTTTGGACAAGAAACCCGGATTTGACACCATCGCATTGCACGGCGGGCAGAAGCCTGACCCCACCACCGGTGCACGCGCTGTCCCCATCTATCAGACGTCGTCTTTTGTCTTCAAAGACACCACGCACGCGGCAAATCTTTTTGCGCTGAAGGAATTCGGCAATATCTATACGCGCATTATGAATCCCACCTGGGACGTGCTGGAGCAGCGCGTCGCCGCCCTTGAGGGAGGAGTGGCTGCCCTTGTCGCCGCCTCCGGACAAGCGGCGGAGACCATGGCGGTTCTGAATATCGCCAGCGCCGGCGACCAAATCGTGTCATCCGCGAGTCTTTATGGCGGCACTTACAACCTTTTCCATTACACGCTGGCGAAGCTTGGAATTACCACCGCCTTCGTCGATCCGAGCGACCCGGAGAATTTCAAGCGCGCCATCACGCCCAAAACGCGCCTGGTTTACGCCGAAACGATGGGCAATCCCAAGAACGACATGCTCGACATCGAAGCCGTGGCCAGGATCGCCCACGATGCCAGCGTACCCTTGATCATTGACAACACCGTAGCCACGCCTTATCTGTGCCGACCCTTTGAATGGGGAGCGGACATTGTTCTCCACTCCATGACCAAATTTCTCGGAGGCCATGGAAACTCCATCGGCGGGATTATTGTGGACTCAGGCAAATTCAACTGGGCCAACGGGAGATTCCCCGAACTGGTGGAGCCTGACCCCAGCTATCACCATCTCAAGTTTGTGGAAGCGTTTGGGCCGCTCGCCTACATCCTGAAACTGCGCGTTCAACTTCTGCGCGACATCGGTGCGGCACTGAGCCCCTTCAACGCTTTCCTGATTCTGCAAGGTGTTGAAACGCTTTCATTGCGGGTTCAGAGGCATTGCGAAAACGCCCTGAAGGTCGCCCAGTTTCTGGAATCGCACCCGGCGGTGAAGTGGGTAAACTATCCCGGCCTCGCCAGCCACTCCACCCACGCGCTGGCCAAGAAGTATTTGGAGCATGGGTTCGGGGCGATTCTGGGATTTGGCATCAAAGGTGGATTGCAGGCGGGAATTAAGTTCATCAACTCCATCCACCTGCTCTCGCATCTGGCCAATCTCGGCGACGCCAAAACCCTGGTCATCCACCCCGCCAGCACCACGCATCAACAGTTGAGCCAGCAGGAGCAGGAGGCCACGGGAGTGACCGAGGATTTCATACGGCTGTCGGTTGGTATTGAAACCATTGAAGACATTTTGGAGGATATGGATCAGGCGCTTGCGGCATCGCAAAAGTAGCGGGCGCCAGGTGTCAGGTATCAAGTATTCGGGGATGGGATTTGATCTTCCCCAAATCCCATCTTCCGTTTACTGACTGCTGAAAGTTGATTGCTGAGAGCTTATTTCCCATGGACGACACAAGTTCGGTTGGAATCGTTAATACGCAATCCTTCACGTTCGCGGAGTCTCCCAACGAATTGCCCCTCGAATGCGGACGAAATTTTGGCCCCATCACTCTGGCTTACGAAACCTACGGCAAGTTGAGCCCGGCCAAAGACAACGCCATCCTTATTCTTCATGCCCTATCCGGTGACGCCCACGCCGCCGGCTTCAATCATCCCCATGAACGCCACCCCGGCTGGTGGGATATCATGATCGGCCCGGGAAAAGCCTTCGACACGAGCCAATACTTTGTGATCTGCTCCAACGTCATCGGGGGCTGCAAAGGTTCGACGGGCCCCAGTTCGATCAACCCCCAGACGGGGAAGCCTTACGCCCTGAGCTTCCCCATGGTAACGATTCATGACATGGTCAATGCCCAGCGCGCGCTGATTGACCACTTGGGGATCGACCAGTTGCTGTGTGTGGTGGGCGGCTCGATGGGCGGGATGCAGGTGCTTCAGTGGGTGGTCAGCTATCCGGAGCGGGTCCGCCTGGCCATCCCCATCGCCACCACCAGCAAACTCTCTTCGCAATCTATCGCTTTTAACGAGGTGGGCCGCCAGGCTATCCAGTCAGATCCGCATTGGAAGGAAGGCGAGTTCTACGGCAAGCCAATACCCCGGCGGGGTCTGGCCATCGCGCGAATGATCGGGCATATCACTTACCTTTCCGAGAAGTCCATGCACCAGAAATTCGGCCGCAAGTTACAGGACAAGGCTGAATATGGGTATGACTTTCGCGCCGACTTCCAGGTGGAAAGCTATCTGCGCTATAAGGGCGACCACTTCGTTGACCGCTTCGACGCGAATTCCTACCTCTATATTTCAAAAGCCATGGATTATTTCGATCTCGCTCAACCGTATGGAAGCATCGAACAGGCTTTTGCCAATGTGAAGGCGAAGTTCCTGGTAATATCGTTTTCCTCGGATTGGCTGTTTCCCTCGCACCAGTCGAAGGAAATTGTCAGCGCTTGCCGGCGCGTTGGCGCGGAGGCCATTTACACGGAAATTCAGACCGATTATGGCCACGACGCGTTTCTCCTGGAGTCGGAACAACTCACTTCTCTTATCACGAATTTCCTGACCCACGGACGGAAGGAGGCTTCTTAGCAGATGAACAGTTTGGGTGAAGAAATAGAGATCGACAACGCGGGCACGGTGGTGCGGCTGCTGCCGGAGGACCGCGTGATCATGGATCTGATTGCCGAAGGCTCTCGCGTCCTCGACCTCGGTTGCGGCGAGGGAGATTTACTGCTGGCCTTGAAGGTCACGAAGAACGTTCGCGCCGAGGGTATTGAGCTATCGGAAGCTTGTATACAGTCCTGTGTCGCCAAGGGTTTATTTAGCGTTCGCCAGGGGAATCTTGACGAAGGGCTGGCGGATTATCCCGACAAATCCATTGATGACGTCATCCTTACCAATACCATCCAGGTATTGCATCGCCCTTTGCTGCTGATCCGCGAAATGGCCCGCGTGGGCAAGCGCTGTATCGTGAGTTTTCCGAATTTTGCCCACTGGCCGGTGCGCTGGCAACTCTTCCGCCACGGACGAATGCCCAAGACCGGAAAGCTGCCACACGAGTGGTACGAGACCTCGAACATCCATCTCACCACGATTATTGACTTCCGCGAATTCTGCCAAAAAGCCGGTATCCATATTCTCCGGGAAATCCCCCTTCGCCCTTCGGGCCCCGGCCGGCGGAGCGTCGTGCGGTTCGCTCCCAACCTGCGCGCGGACTCCGCGATCTTTGTGTTGGAAGCAGGCCCCGCGATGATCGCCAGTCCTTCTCCATCCCACTGACGCATTTCCACCATTGCCGACTCTCTCCTGCCTCGCTTATCATGGTAGATACCTTCATAGGCGGATATCAACCATGAGCGAACGTATTTCAGTACGTGTGCCGGCCACGGGCGCCAACCTCGGCTGCCTTTTTGATTGCGGCGCCATCGCATTTAGCCTCTACCTGGATATCCGCGTCACCCCGCGCGCGGATAACGAGGTCGTGGCGCGTTACCACGGGGCCAACGCGGATCGCATCAGTTTGGGCGCGGATAATCTGATCGTGCGGACCATGCGCCAGACACTCCTCGGCTGGGGGAAAAAACACGGATTTGAACTGGAGATCGAAAATCAGATTCCTGTAGGGGCGGGAGTGGGCTCCAGCGCCGCGGCCATTGTGGGCGCGCTGGCCGCCAGTCACCGGCTTGCCGACCGCACGCTGTTCGACGAAGAGATCGTTTCACTCGCCGCGCGGTGCGAAGGCCACCCGGACAACGTGGCCGCCGCCTGGCACGGTGGCTTTACCGTGGCCGTCGAAGCTGACGACCGCGTGCTGAGTTATTCGTGCCCGGTGCCGGAACCGCTGGGCCTGGTTCTGGTGGTGCCGGACTACGCCTTGCCCACCGAAGAAGCGCGCAAGGTTTTGCCCGCCAATTATTCGCGGGCGGACGCTGTCCATAATTTGCAGCGCGCCGCGGTGCT
>JARLGN010000027.1 GCA_031292775.1 Acidobacteriota bacterium
CCCGTCCCTCCATTCGCTGTCCACACCGTGGCTTAACGAATGTCTCACTTTTGGGGTTCACTCCACTCGCCGTGGGCTAGATGACCTCACCCGCTACGCGGGCTGCACCCCAACAGCACTTTATTCTAGCGCCTTTGGGGGCCGGGGGTGAGGGGGTCGCAACGTCCGCCCACTGGCTTGTTAGTTGCGCCAAGTCACAGACTATTCAATCCGGCCCGCGCCAGTGGCGGGGCTGCCTTACGCAAGAATGTACCGCGTGGCTGTTGGTAACTTAGCTAAATTTCCTCTAATTGGCCCACCGCCAGTTTCCCTCAGATTTTGACATAAATCAAGTCATTGTCGGCATTCAGCCTGTGATGCGCTGCCCCATATCAACCTTGTATTTGCAGCAAATCAGGTCTCAAAAGCCCAAGCTGTGATATAAATCCTTCCACCTGAGGTGGCCCGAAATGCTGTTCAATTCGGGGTTACCCGGAAAACTAAGGTCAGCGGGCGCAATCAGACCTAAGGGCCAAAAGTGAGGAGCAAAATTGAATAGCGGAATCCTGATCTGCTTTCTGGGCACGCTGTCATTTGGCCTGCTCGGGTGTGCTTCCAAGGGTGCCGAGCGCAAGCACTGCCAGACCTCCGCGCTGGTGATCATGATTTATGTCTGGGCGACACTGGTGATGATGATCCGGTCGGCGGGCGTTCCCTCACCATTGTCATTGCCGCTGAAGGCGGTCGCCGTGGCGGTAGCCTGCGGCATCTGCTCGGCCCTGGCCTATTATGCCTTCCAATTCTCCATCGGATTCGGCAAGGTATCGGTAGGCTGGTTGATCATGAACATTTCCAGCGCCATTCCCGCCATAGTCTCCCTGTTTGTTTACGGCGAGAAGCTAACGCGGCTGAAGGTTGTGGCCTTTGGTTTGGTTCTCGTATCGCTCTACTTGATCTTTCTTGGCCGCCAAGCCGAAATGAAGTCAGAAGCATCGTCGACCCCGGGCAAAACACACCTGAATTGGTATCTACTGATGCTGGTCATCTTTCTGACCAATGGTATGAGTTCCTACGGACTGAAGGTGATTGCGGGTTGGGGCTTGCCGGAAACGGATAAGTTTCCCTATCTAACGGTCTGGTACGCGGCGGGCCTGGCAACGGTCGGTGTTCCCATGTTATTCCAGCACGTGCGCATTACCGTGCGCGAGGTGGGATGGTCAAGCATTATGGCAGCCCTGAGCCTTGGCGGTCAGATCGCCATGGCCGTGGCGCTTAAACTCAACGTTCCGGGTCACGTGGTTTTTCCCATCTCCATTGGGGGCTCAGTCTTCATCGTGATCCTGGGAGGCCGCTTCCTGTTTGGCGAGCGGCTCAACAAACTGATGACCAGCGGTGTTTCCTTTGGCCTCGCTGCTATCATACTTCTCAGCCTCAGTTGATTTGGGACCAGCAGAAAGGTCTTGGAAGCATGGCGGACAATCGCCCAACCAAGACGAAGCACGAAAACGAAGCACTGATCCCTGGGGTCATACTTCCGGGGTGACGAGGAGCTTGCCGTTAAATTGGGGTGACTACGGCATAACCAGGGCGCAGCAAGCACGAGGCATTAACAAGATCAATTACCTGAAAGAGATTCTCAGAGCGAGAGAGGAAGGGACAACATGAGCAAGGACAATCAAGAGAAGATTCTCCTAACACGTGCCGACGACATGGGGTACACCCATACGGGAAATGTCGCCACCATTGAATGCATGCGCAACGGGATCATCCGCTCGGCCGCGATTCTGGTTATCGCACCCTGGTTTGAGGAAGCAGCCAGGTTGACTCGCGACAATCCCGACCTCTGCTTTGGGGTGCATCTGGGCCTGATTGGTGAATGGCGGGGATACCGCTGGCGGCCAGTCCTGCCCTATTCCGCGATCCCGTCACTGATTGACGAAGACGGCTTCCTTTGGCAGTCCCCGCGTGACTTCTGGGGTCACCATCCCGACATGGCTGAGGTGGAAAAGGAGTTCACCGCTCAAATCGAGTTGGCGAAAAAGAAAGGCGTGAAGATCAGCTACATCGATACGCACTACGTGATGCCTTACAACGAGCACTATCGTCCGGTGATGGAGCGCCTCGGAAAGAAGTACGGGGTCCCGGTCTCCTGCCTGCTCGGCGAGCATGAACTGGATGACTTTGGCATCTACACCGTGCCTCCCGACGAGAAGGAAAAGGCGCTGGAGCAAGTGTTGCGAAGGCTTGAGCCCGGCGTCAACCTGCTGATTGGCCACCCGGGGCTGAGCTCCATGGAAAATGACGCGCTGGTGCATTTCGAACCCGAACACGTCCAACTCTTGGGAACCGGACGCCTGCGCGCCGCAGAGACATTGGCATACACCAGCCCTCGGATCCGACGCCTGGTCGACGAGTTGGGCATCAAGCTAATGAGCTACGCGGAATTCGCCAAGCGGTAGGGCATCTTGGAAAACGATTTGATCGGCGTTCTGCGCGGTGCCGGTAAACCGCTTGATGAGCACATCCATCCTGACGGCAGCCGGCTTCTGTTGCTATCCTACGGGGCGCGAGCGCTCGCCTTGTTCGCGCCCGGCAGCGACGAAAACTTCCTTTGGACCCACCCCGCGCTGGCGTCCGATGAATCCGCGCGTTCCTTCTTTCAGGCCAATGACTGGCACAATACGGGTGGCGACCGCACCTGGCTCGCGCCGGAAGTCGATGTCTTCTTTCCCAATTACCCTGACACCGCCGTCTGGCAAGTCCCCGCGAAACTGGACCCGGGCTCCTACGCCTTGGTACAGCCGGGTCCGGATTTAAAGTTTGCCTCCAAGATCGCGGTGACGCTTTCACGAAGCCAGCAGAAGGTGGAGGCGCGAATCACCAAATCCTGGTGCCCTGCCCTCAATCCCTTGCGTCATGAGCCAAGCGGGAAAGAGTTTGATGGAATCTCCTATGCCGGTTACACCCAGGAAACCTGCCTGGAATTACTGGCGGGCAGCGATAAGTCCGCGCCAGTCGGCCTGTGGAATCTTTTGGCCGTACCCAACGGCGGCGAGGTGATCATTCCAACCCATGCCCGAGCCGAGCCTGAGATCTACTCGGGCAACGTCGCTCCCGCCAACCTCATGGTGACGGATCATCTGGTTCGCTTCCAGACGCAGGGCGAGGGGATTCAGAAAATCGGGGTTCGCGCCGCAGCCTCAACGGGCCGGCTCGGCTATCTCTATCGCAGCCGTGATGGCTGGGCCCTGATCATCCGGAATTTCACCGTCAATCCATCGGGGGAGTACATTGACGTCCCCTGGCAGCGAAGTGCGGCGGATGATGCCTTGGGGTTTTCCACCCAGGCCTGCAGCGTGCGCACCGAACTCGGGGACTATTGCGAACTGGAATATCACGCCCCAGCCATAAACCTTGCCTCCGGCCAATTGCGGTCCCACGACACCAGCCAATTGTGGGCTTTCCGCGGCCCTCGGGACGTGATTCGAAAAGTGGGGAAGCGCCTGCTATCTTCTGCATTTTGATCTCGGCAAGAGTTGCGAAATAAGCTTCCAATGGCTGGCACGGGTTTCTCACGACGGGTCGAGCAGGGTCCGGGATACTCCGAAGCAGGGTCAGTACGAAAAGGCCGAAGGGCACTTGGAGTCGGCCACCGCTCTTAATCCTGCTTATGCCCTGCGTATGTTCTTCTGGGCCAGTGTTACGCCAAACTTGGTAAATCGGAAAAGGCGCAGGCAGCGTTTCAGAAAAGCAGTGCGTTGGATCAGGAACACCTTGAGTGTATACAGCAGGAAATAATTCCCCGGGAACAGTCAACGGAGCAATTGAACCCTCAATAAAGGCAGTGACAAGTGACGAGTGACAAATGACAAGTGACAAGCAAGCGCCGGAATCAAATTGAGACGCTGGCGAGCTTAGTGCTTTTCACTCGTGTCCAAATTACCATTCGCGAAATTAGTGTTGACCGGCGGCTCCGCCGCTTGCTATGCGGAAAGGCTGCGCCTTTCCGTCGCCGGGGACTACTCACCAACCTCATCCGCGCCGCCGAAGGCAGAGGCTTTCCGCACAGACGCCCATGCGCCTGAGGCGCACCACTAACGCTGAAAATGCGCGAAGCGCCTTGGAGTGCGGCCGCGAAGCTGCCGCCGTTCCATGGACTTGATCTGAAATTGCGAGATGTCGGAGGTAGTTGGTACTACCGCATTCCACTGCGCTCGCTGCCGCATCCGCATTCCAAGGCGGTAGCTACGCAACCGCATTCCAAAGCGGCCATCGGCCGCAGCAAAGGGCACCTAATTCGAATTTCGACTCCAGATGACGTGTTTGGCTGCAGGTCTGCTGCGCTACCCCCCATCAGCCACCCGCCAATCCCAAAAAGAAATCCGGTGGAAAACTGCAGGAAGGTGAGCTATGCTCAAGCTCGCCCTGATTTTGGTTGTGACCGCGGGTTTACCCATCCTTCACTTCCCAGCCGTTCGCCAGGACTTCATGCAACGGTCGGCGAATCAGGACTTCTACTAAACGATGGACCCTACCCCCAGAGTTACAATTGCGGGGAGAATCCATTGGATTCGCC
>JARLGN010000028.1 GCA_031292775.1 Acidobacteriota bacterium
CTACGGCTCCGACATCACCGAGCGCAAGAGGGCGGAAGCGGAGATCCAGAAACTGAATGAACAACTGGAGCGACGCGTCGCTCAGCGCACCGCTGAACTTGAGGCTGCGAACAAAGAACTGGAAGCCTTCACGTATTCGGTCTCCCATGATCTCCGGGCACCCCTGCGCCATGTGGATGGGTTTTCCAAGCTGCTCGTTGAAGACCACGGCGGCGAGCTTTCCCCCGATGCCCGGGAGTACGTCGCCACCATTCGCGACTCAGTCCTCCAGATGGGCATACTGATCGATGACCTGCTCAATCTGGCGCGGATGGGGCGGAAGCAACTGAGCATGCAAGTGACGGGGCTGAACTCCCTGGTGGGAGAAGTCATGGCCGATTTGAATCGCGCCAACCCCGATCGATTGATCGAGTGGAAGGTCGAAACATTGCCCCTCGTTGAATGCGATCCCGGGCTCATGAAGCAGGTTTTCGCCAACCTGCTTGCCAACGCCGTCAAATTTACCCGCCCGCGCAGACCCGCCGTCATTGAAGTGGGAGCGATTCGTCAAGACGGCCACGCCGTTGTCTTCGTGCGCGACAATGGTGTGGGCTTCAGCATGAAGTACGCGAACAAACTTTTTGGGGTGTTCCAGCGCCTGCACCGGACAGAGGACTTTGAAGGCACCGGCGTCGGCCTGGCAACGGTGCAGCGCATTATTCACAAACACGGAGGACGCGTTTGGGCGGAGGCTGAACTCGACAAGGGCGCGACCTTCCACTTTACCCTGGGACCGGCGGACGATCACCCCGCCGGAGAAGCGGGTAGTTAATGCGTCGGTGGTCAGAGACCGCAGGGACAAGCAAGCAGATTGACTCGGGAGGCAATTCATGGCACAAGTGGGTTTGCAAATTCTCCTCGTTGAAGACAATCCCAAAGATGTCAAACTGACTCTCCACGCTCTGAGTGAGGAAAACCTCGCCAACACCATTCATGTCGCACGGGATGGGGAAGAAGCGCTCGATTTTCTTTTCTGCCGGGGCGAGTTCGCCAGCCGCAGCTTTGATCACCCACCCAGGCTGGTGCTCCTGGACCTGAAACTTCCCAAGGTGGATGGTCTGGAAGTGCTGCGCGAGGTGAAAGGCGACGCTCGCACCCAGGCAATTCCAGTGGTCGTACTCACCTCCTCACGCGAAGAACGTGACCTGGTGAAGAGCTACAAGCTGGGCGCCAATGCCTATATCCAGAAGCCCGTGGAATTCGATGCCTTCCGCCAAGCGGTGAAGAAATTAGGGCTCTTCTGGCTGGTGGTAAACGAGCCTCCACCCACGACGGCTTTTCGCCCCTGAAGGGGGGTTCGCCCGTGGGCGACGGCAGAAAAGGCGGGACCAAGCTCCCGCACTCCCAAAGCGATCGGCGGCTGCCCTGCCCTGGCGGGGAGGTTTTGAAATTACTACCCTCGCCCCCAGTAGGAGGGGGTGGAACAATTCTTAGTTTTGATGCAGTATTCACGAGTCCCTCTGCACCAAAAGGATGCCCAGATGGTGGAAACAATGAAGCCCGATGAAGTGAACTCTTCTCAGCCCCCCGTGCGGGTGCTTATCCTGGAAGATTCTTTGCGCGACGCGAAGCTCATTGCGAGCACGCTTAAGGACAAAGGCTACAGGGTGTATTACGAGGTTACAGACTCGCCGGAATTATTCCGCGAGAGCCTGGAAAAGGCTGAGTATGACCTGATTTTAGCTGATTTCAACCTCCACAATTGGAATGCAAGAGATGCCATCGAAATCCTGAAGAAATCAGGGAAAGACATTCCGCTTATTGTAGTAACCGGTTCTCTTGGCGACGAAGCTGCCGTGGATTGCATCAAGCTGGGTGCAGCGGATTTTGTCCTCAAGGACCGGCCGGCACGACTCCCTGCCGCCGTCCAGCGGGCGCTGGAAGAGAAACGCCTGCGAGTTGAAAACAAGCGGGCGGAGGAGGCAGCGCGGGAGAGCAGTCGCCGATTGCAGGTCCTGATGGGCAACCTCCCGGGAATGGCCTATCGTTGTCGCAACACCCCTGAATGGCCCATGGAATTCGTGAGCGAAGGATGTCTGGCATTGACGGGGTACACACCGGAAGAGATGACAAATCACAGGGGCACAAAGTACGGGGATCTTATCCATCCGGAAGACCAGGCTGCCGTTTATCGGGAGGTCCAGGAAGCAGTGCGCGCCGGCCGGCCCTTTCAACTGGAATACCGCATCACGACCAAGGATGGCCGGCTTGTGCATGTTTGGGAACAGGGCCGGCTCGTCGCCGGGTCCGGCCTTGGGGAGCAGTGGCTGGAAGGTTTCATTACCGACGTCACCCCGCGGAAACAGGCAGAGATGGAGTTGCGCCGGGTAAATCGTGCCAGCCGGACCATCAGCCTCTGCAATGAAGTGCTGGTGCGGGCCACGGAAGAACCTCATTTGTTGGAGGATATTTGCGGGATTCTAGTGCGTGAGGGTGGCTACCGAATGGCCTGGGTAGGTTTTGCTGAAAACGATGAAGGCAAGCTAGTACGCCCGGTGGCCCATGCTGGTTTTGAGGAAGGGTACCTCCAAACTGCGGACATCACATGGGCGGATACGGAACGCGGGCGGGGGCCCACGGGCACGGCGATCCGTACGGGAAAACCAGTGGTAGCTCGAAACACTCAGACCGAGTTCCATCTCGCTCCATGGCGGGAAGAACAGCTCAAACGGGGTTATGCATCCGGCATCGCCCTGCCAATCTTCTTGAATGACCAAGTCCTAGGCGGCCTAACGATTTACGCGAAGGAGGTGGATGCGTTCGATTCCGAGGAGGTGCGGCTTCTCACGGAGTTGTGCAATGACCTGGCGTATGGCATCCAAACCCTGCGCACTAGGGCGGAGCGCAAGCAGGCGGAGGAGGATCTTCGGCTGGCGCGCTTTTCCGTGGACCATGCCTCGGACAGTGTAATTTGGTCGGACATACAAAGCCGCATCATCTACGCCAACGAGGCCGCCTGCCGAAACTTGGGGCGGTCTCTTGAGGAACTCCTTTCCTTGACGATCTCTGAGATAGATCCACTTTTCCCGAAAGAAGGTTGGGGGACGTACTGGCGAACACTCAGAACGCTGGGTACGTTGACCTTTGAAACCCAATGCATAAGCAAACTGGGAGGGGTTCTCACCCTGGAGGTCACTGCGAATTACCAGGAGTTCAACGGGAAGGGCTACTGCTTCGCCTTTGGACGTGACATCACCGAGCGCAAGCAGGCGGAACAGGAACTTCGATTGACTCAATTCTCAATGGAGCATGCCTCGGACGGCGTGTTTTGGATGGACTCAGAAGGCCGCATTACCCGCGTCAACGAGGCTGCCTGCCACTCCTTGGAACGGTCTCGCGAGGAACTCCTTTCCCTTTCGATCCCGGATATAGATCCGCTCTGCCCGAAAGAAACTTGGGCGACGATCTGGGGGAAGCTCAAATCGTGCGGCTCGCTGGAATTTGAAACCCGGCACCAAACCAAGCAAGGAAGGGTTTTCCCGGTAGCGATAGCTGCGAGCTACTTGGAGTTTGATGGAAAGGAGTACAGTTGCGCCATTGTGCGTGACATCACCGAGCACAAGCAGGCGGAAGAAGCCCTGCGGGAAAGCGAAAGGAAATACCGTCAATTGCATGAGTCCATGATGGACGGGTTTGGCCGAGGCGACAAGGACGGCAGATTAGTAGAAGTCAACGATGCTTTCTGCAAGATCGTCGGCTACACACCCGAAGAACTTTCA
>JARLGN010000190.1 GCA_031292775.1 Acidobacteriota bacterium
ATAAACGACGGACATAAGACTTATGAAATCTGGCCTCTTTATCACTTTTGAAGGGGTGGACGGATCGGGCAAAAGCACCCAATTGCGCCGCGCCGTACAATACATTCGCCAACGTGGCCATCGGGTGGTGGTAACGCGCGAACCCGGCGGAACGCGGACTGGTGAGCGCGTCCGTGACATCCTGCTGGCATCGAAGACAGGAAAACTTGCGCCGCTCGCCGAATTGGCCCTGATGTACGCTGCGCGCGCCCAAGTGCTGGAGGAAGTGGTGCGCCCCGCCCTCGCCCGCGGCGAGGTGGTGGTAAGCGACCGTTACAATACCGCATCGTTCGCTTATCAGGGTTATGGGCGTCAATTGGGCACGCCTACAGTCCGCGCCTTTGATCGCGTTATTTGCGGCAGCACCCAGCCGGACCTGACAATTATCCTCGACATCGATCCCGAACGCGCGCGGGGACGCGCCCTCGGCGATGCCCGGCGTGGATCGCACCTCGACCGTATTGAAGCTGCCAGTCTGGCCTTTCACAAGCGGGTACGGGCCGGGTACCTTGCCATCGCCCGCCGCGCGCCGGAGCGCATTAAGCTGGTGTGCGCTGAGCAGTCCATCGATGAGTTGCAAAACCAGATTCGCGCCCTCATCGAACCACTCTTGGCGCGGAGGAATCGAAACTCGAAACTCGAAACTCGGAAATCGTAACAAGCTTCGAATTTCGAGTTTCGATTTTCGAATTGCAGCCGTGATTAGACTTCTGGATTTAAACCTATGGGCTTCGACACTTTTCTTGGCAATGCACGGGCGGTAGCTGCGGTCCGTGAAATGTTGACGGGCGGGCGCGTGCCGGGTTCCTTGCTGTTTACCGGACCCGAAGGCGTTGGCAAGAAGACTTTGGCCCTGATGATGGCCAAGGCGCTGGTGTGCGAACGCGGAGGCGCGGACTTCTGCGATCAGTGCGCGCGGTGCCGCAAAGCGGAGCAGATATTCGCCGCGGAACGCGAAGATCTGGCGCGCCGCCGCGAACTCAAGGATTCCGCCCGCCGCGTCGAAGGGCTGGTTTACTTCGATCTTCAGCTTCTCGAACCACTGACAAAATTCATCCTCACCGAGCAGATCCGGCAGTTGCGCGCCGTAGCTTACACCCGGCCGTTCGAATTCCCACGAAGGGTCTTTATTCTCGATGAAGCCCAAACGATCCACTGGCAAGCCGTGGACCTGCTGCTCAAGGTGGTGGAGGAGCCACCGGAGACGACAAGCTTCATCCTGGTCTGCCCAAATTCCTTTGAGTTGCGCTCCACCATACGTTCCCGCTGCATGCGAATTGCCTTCGAGCCGGTTGACCAGCCCATCATTCAGGATCTTTTGGCAAGGGAGAGGAAACTCACTGACCAACAGAGGGCACTTGCCGCGCGCGTGGCAGCGGGCAGCGTGGCCCAGGCACTTTCTTTCGACCCTGCTGAATATGAACGGCGGCGGCAGCCCTGGCTCGATTTCCTTGAAGCGACGGCGCGGCGCGGGGACTCTGGAGCGGGAATCGACTGGCGGCAGATGTTTGACTCGGCCCGCGCGCTGGCGGAGAATCGCGGCGACTTCGAAGGAACACTGAAGGTCGGCTACTCTCTGCTCTCCGACCTTTTGCACGTCCTGCTAAACCCGGCGGCAAACGCTGTGGTGAACGTTGACCTGGCGGCGCGACTCAAAGGCTGGGCGCCTAAACTGACTCTCGCCGGTATCGAAAAGCTTAAGTCAGGCCTCGATCAGGCCTACCGCCTGCAAACCCGCAACGTCAACCCTCAACTCGGCTTTGAGACGCTGGGCATCGAAATGCTCTCGGGCCGTGAGCCTGGGTCACAATAGGACAGCTCGCCTGCACCTTGATTTTCTGCACCCTTCCGACTCCAGCGAATGTGTCGAAGCGTCACCATACGCCCGCATTGAGCAAGTTCCTTCAATGGAACGGGCAACGAAGAAATTCCCCCGGCCATCCAATTCAATGAATCCCAAACGGTGAGTGCCATCAATGCAGAGACTAGCATTGATGCGGCTCCGCCCCGGCTAAAACGATTGCGACCTGGTTTTGCGTGTGTTAATATGAACCTCATTCGCGGCTGTCATCCTCGCATGGTCGTTTTTTTGTTTGCCGTTTGAAACCTGGACGCCAAATAAAGCGTCTAAGGTAAGCAGAGGCGACCCGCGCGTATCACCGGGATAATTTTGAATCCTTGCCCGTCTGTTGGGGCTTCAGGAGCAAACCAACATGAATCGACGATTAATCCGCCCTTCTCTGTCCGATGTGCAGGACCAAATGGGCGCACGTATGCAACGCAAGAAACCTGCACCGCCCGATCAGACCAATGCTGAAAACTTCTACTATGTAAAGCAGATGCAGGGGCGCACCCCAATGGCTGTAATTCTGGACCAGGGAGAAACAATCCACGGAGTCATCGAATGGTATGACCGGACTTGTATCAAGGTTCATCGCACCAATGAGCCGAACCTCCTCATCATGAAATCGTGCATCCGATATATGTACAAGGATGGCGAATCCCGAAATGGAGCCAACCACGAAGGAGAAAGCCACCCGATACAAGATGTGGATCAGGAAGAGTAGTCTCCTGAAAAGTGTCTACTTCGCGCCTTTTTTGTCTTGGAAGTGGAACCACTGGAAGCTCCTTGAATTCTCGTTCCCGGAGTTGATCACGCAGGAGTTATTGCCGCATGGTGAGGGAGCGACCCATCCAGCCACCCGGCACGGTACTTGACAGCATACGGGGGGTGGCCTAGCATGGCTTCGAGCAAGGAATCCGCATAATGGAATCCACTGTGAGGTTTCTTAATACGTCCCACTTCAACTTACGAGCCATCCAAACACTGGGGTGCGCGGCACACAACTTGCGGCGCGCGAGTTACCTGCTGGCGACGGTAGTTGCCGCAATTCTTATGCTGGTAAGCGCAGCTCCGGCGCAGGAGGAAAAGCCGAAGATACCAGGCCTCGACAAAATCATCAGCTCCCAAGAGCACTTGGCCTTTACCGGCTCCATCAAATCGGTCGACGAAAAACATAACACCCTGAGTGTGAGTTCGGTGGAGGGAGGAAACACGGAAATCTTCCCCATCAAGCATAGCACCCATGTGCTGACCGCCGACGGCTACCGGAAAAAGTTGGACGTCCTCTCGCCCGGCACCCATGTTATCGTTTATTACGACCAACGCGCCGACCACCGCACGGTAACTCGAATCGAATTGCTTGCCAGCGAATCCAAAAAGAAGGAGCCGCACTCTTAGCCGCGTCGCGGCGGTTTGGCTCCCAGCACCCACTACCCAACTATGCGCATCGGTATTACCTGCTATCCTACCTACGGCGGAAGTGGTGTGGTTGCCACCGAACTCGGCCTTGAACTGGCCGCGCGCGGACACGACATCCACTTCATCAGCTATGCGATGCCCGTACGGATGACCGAGTCATCCAGCCACATCCATTTCCACGAAGTGGAGATGCTGAATTACCCCCTGTTCGACCATCCCCCTTACACCTTGGCGCTCGCCACCGCCATGGCCAACGTGGCCGTCAACGAATCCCTCGACCTGCTGCATGTGCACTACGCGATCCCGCATTCGGTCAGCGCCTATCTGGCACGCGCCATGTTGAAACCTCACCACTTGCCCTTTGTCACCACGCTGCACGGCACTGATATCACGCTGGTCGGACTGGATCGCTCCTATTTGCCGATTACCCGCTTCTCCATTGAAGAGAGCGATGCGGTCACCGCCATCTCGGCGTATCTCCAGGAAATGACCCTGCGAGAATTTGAGATCCATCGGCCTGTGGAGGTTATTCCCAATTTCGTTAATTGCGACATCTTCCACCCTGCCGAGGGCAAGTCCCGACGCGAGGAGTTCGCGCCGCGTGGGGAAAAAGTTCTGGTACACCTGTCGAATTTCCGGCCCGTGATGCGCATCCCGGATGTCATCGAAATCTTCGCGCGCGTCCGACAGGAACTTCCCGCCAAGCTCCTGATGATCGGCGATGGTCCGGACCGAACAGTGGCCGAGTGGATGGTCCGCGAGAAGAAACTGGGCGCCGATGTGATCTTCTTCGGCAAGCAAGA
>JARLGN010000191.1 GCA_031292775.1 Acidobacteriota bacterium
CTGAACATCCAACAAGGAGGTTCCACCCCATGTTATCGTCCCCGCACACCAAGCACTTTGTGGCCGCGTGGGTTGCCGCAAGCCTTCTACTCTTAGCCAGTATCAGCCGTCCCGCCCAAGCTCAGCGAGTCCCGCTAAGCATCGAAACCACCAACATTACCGTGGTCGTCAAGGAAGCCGAAACCGGTGAACCCATCAGCCAGGCGCGCATAACCCTGAACTTCACCGAGCCCGGCGGCCCCGATCGGTTTGGAAAGTCCAAGAAGCTCTCCTATAGTGCCAAGACCGATAGCCACGGCCGGTACAAATTTCAGGACATCAACAAAGGGAAGATCGTCTTAACAATTACCGCAACGGGTCACCAGAGTTACGGAAAAGAACTCCTGCTGGAAAAAGACAACCAAGTTTTCGAAATAAAACTCAAAAGGCCCCAACCGCTCGTGTAGGTTGACGTCAACCTTGGCGTGAGGCGTTGGAACGCGGTGGCTTGCTGCCGCGTTTCCTTCCCACAAGCTTGCCTGCGGGGAGAAAGGGGCCGGCGAGTTGGCGCTCTCCAAAGGTCCGTCCGCTTGAGCTATTTCGTGTGGTCCCCTGTACATGCCCTCCGTCATAAATCAAAGTGGCGAAATGCAGGTTGGGTCTAGGAACGGCTATTCAAATCTTCTTGTGTGGGTAATTATGTGTGCGTGTAAGGTTTTTTTCGGGACACTCAATGGGAAGTATCAGAGGAGGTTCGTTGTAGGCATTCCAATCACCAACAAGGCTGGAATCTGCTCTTACGAAAAGATTTATCTGAACTATAAAAATTGCTTCACGTTGGTGCAAAGAGTTAAAACCCCTTCAGAGCTTTAACCTTACCGTAATATAAGGCGGCTTTTCCACAAACTTTTCAACAGAGTTGTTGAAAACCCCTTGTGAGGGACAACGGCGGGGCAGAACAATCGATCATATCCCGTCCCCGCCGCTGATTAATTTAGGTACTTTACTAATTATGTAACCGAGGTGAGAGACTTTCCACGCCGTCCTGAGTTTTCTCGCTTTGTGCCTTGCTGAAGCTCAGGGTTTTGGCGGTGCCTTGACGACTGGTGCGCTCGGCGTAGGTGCTTCTGTCGCCGCGGCTGGAGCAGCGAAGTACTGTTCGTCCATCCACACGACGGTACCCTTCTTGATCTCGGTCATCGCGGCCTCAACCTTCTGCGGTCGAAGTTTGCTTTCGATCTCCGGGGTGGCAGTCTTTAGATCGGCGTGGGTGTGGCTGGTCACTTGGACAAACACCACCGCCTGGGGAAGATCAATGGGTTCAGACACCTCGCCATCCTTCAGGGCAAAGGCCATCTTTTCCATGTCGGCGGGCATGGCGCCATGGTGGAACGGGCGGGCATCAGCTTCGATGAGCACATTCCCAGGCGATTTGAAGTCCTCCATGACCTTCTTGATTTCGGTACCCGCAACCACTTCCTTGCGGATGGCCTCGGCGCGGGCTTTTGCTTCTTCCGGGGCAAGTCCCAGGCTCGCGGGTGCGGCCGGGTGTGCCGGGTCGGGTTTGGGCTCTGCAGCCTTCTTGCGGACGACGAATTGCCGCACCATGATCTCGTCGTAGTCGGCGGCATGGGCGGTGTAGTACTGCTGCACCTCTTCTGGAGTGAGCTTGGAGCGCTCATTCATCTCGGCTTGCGCTTCCAACTGCCGCTTTTGGAGGGCCAACATGCGGGCAAACTCGGGCGTCTGATCCAAGTGATGAAGTTCCGCCTGCTTGGAAAGCACCACCATGAGGGCATAATGATCCCCGAGTTGTTTCTTGCCCTGGGCAGCTAGGGCTTGCTGTGTTCGCGCGTCTAAATGCGCAATCAGGTCGTCAATGTCTGCCTTGGTGAATTGTTGGTCGCCCACTTTCAGCACGACCTTATCGGGAGATTCAGGAGTGGCAACCGTGGGGCTGGCGGGCTTGCTCGCGGCAGGTGCTGGGGTTGCAGCGGGAGCCGGGGATTTGGCCGGGGGTTTGGATGCTTGCGCCCAGGCGGCGCCCGTCACCAGTCCCGATATTAAAAGTGCGAAGAGCAATCTTGATAGATGCCGCGAACAGGTCTGATTCATGAGTCCTAATCCTTTATCGACAAGAAGTTTTACGCCCAAAAAACCCTTATATCGTAACACAATTCCGGCCTGGCCAGAGGTATCAGGTGTCTGTCAGCCAGGTTACGGGTTACAGGGGACAGGGTACACGTTCCAGAACCAAGTTCTTGGTGCGGCGTGTTGCAGGACTCTGGCACCACGCATCAAGTGGGGCATGTAAATGTAATTGGGAAAAGGTAAAGGGAACGGAGTTCATCTTTCACCCATTGCCACTTACACTTTCCGGCGCACCCGACCCGAGTGCCTATAGCCTGTCCCCTGTAACCTATAACCTGGTACCTGACACCTGGCACCTGACACCTTATAATGTAGGTGATGGACTTTAAACTTGTTTCAGCATATGAGCCGCGGGGTGACCAGGTTGCGGCTATTCGGGATCTCATCCGGGGCGCCCACGACGGAAGACAGCATCAGGTGCTGTTGGGGGTAACGGGTTCGGGCAAAACCTTTACCGTTGCCAAGGTGGTGGAAGCCCTGAATCGGCCCGCCCTGGTACTGGCTCACAACAAGACCCTGGCGGCTCAGCTTTATCATGAGTTTCGCCACTTTTTCCCCCAGAATGCGGTGGAATATTTCGTCAGCTACTATGACTATTACCAGCCGGAAGCTTACATTCCCGCCGCCGACGTTTACATTGAAAAAGAAGCGACCATCAACGATGAGCTGGACAAGCTGCGCATGTCGGCCACCCGTTCGCTTTTCGAGCGCCGCGACGTGCTGATTGTTGCCAGCGTCTCCTGCATTTATGGCATTGGCTCGCCGGAAGCCTATTACGGCATGTTGGTTTTGTTGGAGAAGGGCCAGAAAATTGCCCGGCGCGACATCCTGCGGCGGCTGGTGGAGATCCAGTACGAACGCAATGACATTGATTTCAAGCGCGGGACGTTCCGTGTTCGCGGTGATGTGATTGAGGTTTACCCTACGTACGAGGACAACGCTTATCGAATTGAAATGTGGGGCGAGCAGGTGGAATCTCTGGCACAAATCGACCCCCTGTTCGGCCAGGTCAAACAAACTCTCGACCGCCTTCCGATTTATCCGCGCACCCATTACGTTCTGCCGGCCGAACGCAAGGGGGAAGCCATTGAGCACATCAAGAGTGAGCTGGATTGGTGGCGTGGTGAACTGGAGAAGCAGGGCAAACTGGTGGAAGCCCAACGCATCCACCAGCGAACTATGTTTGACCTGGAAATGATGAAGGAAATGGGCTATTGCCACGGCATTGAGAATTATTCGCGCCACCTCTCCGGACGCCTGCCCGGCGAGCCTCCGCCGACGCTTCTCGATTATCTTCCCCAGGATGCGCTGATGTTTCTTGACGAGAGCCACCAGTCGGTTCCGCAGCTTCGCGGGATGTATGCCGGTGACCGCTCCCGCAAGCAGACGCTGGTGGAGTACGGTTTCCGGTTGCCCTCGGCACTCGACAATCGCCCTCTATCCTTCGAGGAGTTTGAACACCGTGTGGGCCAGTCCACCTATGTCTCCGCCACACCGGGCCCCTATGAACTGACCAAGACGGGTGGGGAAGTAGTGGAGCAGATTATCCGCCCCACCGGATTAATCGACCCGGAAGTGGAAGTGCGGCCGACGCGTAACCAGATTGACGACTTGTTGGGCGAAATTCGCAAACGTACGGCCAACAACGAACGTGTGCTGGTGACCACTCTGACCAAGCGCATGTCCGAGGACCTGGCGGAATATTATGCGGAAGTGGGCGTACGCTGCCGCTACCTTCATTCCGAGATTGAGACGCTGGAGCGCGTCAAGATCCTCCGCGATCTGCGGCGGGGCGAGTTTGATGTGCTGATCGGCATCAACCTGCTCCGCGAAGGTCTGGACCTGCCGGAGGTTTCGCTGGTGGCGATTCTGGACGCCGACAAGGAAGGCTATTTGCGTTCGGCCGGGGCGCTGATTCAAACCATGGGCCGCGCCGCGCGCCACTTGCGCGGCAAAGCGATTCTCTACGCGGACCGGTACACGGATTCCATGAACCAGGCCATTGGCGAGACCAATCGGCGCCGCGCCAAACAGATTCAGTACAACCAGGAAAATGGCATCACACCGGAGAGCATCATCAAGCCTGTGGATATGGCCCTGGCGTCGATTGTCGAAGCCGATTATGTGACGGTGCCCCTGGAAGGTGATGACGATGATGCCGCCACCGGCGATGAGCTTGAGGCTTTGATTCACACCCTGGAAACCCGTATGCGCGAGGCGGCAAAACAATTCGAGTTTGAAAAGGCCGCCCAATTGCGCGACAGGATTAAAGGGCTTCGCGAGAAGGGAATAACGACTTAGGCTTCACCACAGAGCGCACAGAGGCCGCGGATATGATACGGAGATGAACTAAAGGTCAAGAGACGAAGAGTAGTAGCTCTGTCACTGCCTTTCTCCGTGCTCTCTGTGCCCTCTGTGGTGAATTTTTTCTCTTGGCATGCGTAAACACACTCCAATTCGCAGCATCGCCATAATCGGCCCCGGCCGCATCGGTCAGGCCATGGGCCGACTGCTGATGCAATCGCGCGTTCCCATTGCATTCATCGCCGCGCGCAAATTGGCGGCTGCGCGCCGCGCCGTGGGGTTTATTGGGGAGGGAGTTCCCTCTAGCCTTGCCGACCCCCGCTTGCTGAGCGCCTCAGTTTTGCTGATTACTACTTCTGACTCTGCGATCGGCGAGGTGGCGTTTGAGCTTGCGAAACTCGGGAAGGGAAGAGATGCGTGGCGGAACAAAGTTGTGCTTCACACTTGCGGCTCCTTACCGAGCGACGTGCTACGTCCCCTGAAATTGCGCGGCGCTGCGATTGGCTCGCTTCATCCCTTTCAGACCGTGCCCAGCCCACAAGCCGGGGTGCGGAACTTGCGCGGCTGCTTCTGGGCCCTCGAGGGTGACCGCCCGGCATTGCTCGTGGCGCGAGATTGGGTGAAGCGGTTGGGAGGTGTCGCCTTTTCGATTCGCCCGCGAGAGAAAGCCCTTTATCATCTTTCCGCATTTATCGTTTGCCCCACGGTGGTTACCTTGATGGCACAAGCGGCCAGCTTGCTGAAACAGGCTGGTGTGCCCGCCGGAATTTCCCGCCCCATGCTCAGGCAATTTGTGGGGGAAACCGCCAAAAACTTTGCGGATATGGGTCCACGCCGGGCGCTGACCGGTCCTGCTGTCCGCGGTGACTGGGCAACCATCCGGCGGCACCTGGCTGCGCTCAAACGGTCCGCACCGGGATTTGTGCCCGTATATCAGTCCTTGCTTAAGGCGATGCTTGCCCTGGCGGCAAAGGGGCAAAAGCAAGTCAAAAGGCAAAACGCAAAAGGCAAAAGGTGAAAGTGGATAGCACAACGGCGCAACTCTAGGGGAGTGCAGACTGGTATGTTCGCAATGAAATGGATCTTGGCAATCCTCCTCGGGTTTGCATTCGTAAGTTCTCCCTTTGTAGTGACTTTACCGGCTGCCTTACCTCAGAAGACGGCCTCACCGGTCAGGCGAGCAGTCATCGATATCAACCGCGCTTCCGCGGACGATTTTACCCGCCTCCCCGGCGTTGGGCCCAAACTGGCCCAACAAATCGTTGCCTACCGCACCAAACAGGGCCCGTTCCACCGCGTGGAAGACCTGATGATTATTAAGGGAATTGGCAGCAAGAAGTGGAACGCGCTTCGGCCATACGTATGTGTGGGGTGTACGGCGATGCGGAAGTAGTCGGGCTTGCCCACGGCTGCGCAAATTATTATAGGCCCGGGGGAAAATGACCTGGGGCGCCGCCGCATCATGGGCGGAAATGCAGCACCTTTTGGTACGTGCGCCCCACCCAACCTGCTGGTGTGAAGATGAGATTGCATCCACTTCCCTCGCCCCTTTGGGGGAGAGGGTGGCCCGCAACCGGCGTTTTCATCAGCCGGGGCGGGACGGGTGAGGGGGTCAAAACTCTGAGGACTACTGAAACATTGGCGAGTGATTTTGCCCGGGCCAACGTGCTCTGCGCGACGGTCAATTTGAATCTACGTCCCTCGCCCCCTTGGCCATTCACAAGGATTGCCCCTACGATGCCTGGGTGGCGTCCATGCTTTCTTTACGCTGCGGGAAAGAATCGGTGGATGAGCAGGAAGACCCCATAAGAGACAAAGCCCGAGATGGGGATGGTCAAAACCCATGCCCACATAATGCTGCGGGCCACTCCCCAATGAACGGCACTGAAGCGCTGCACGCTGCCCACGCCCATGATGCCGCCGGCAATGGTATGGGTGGTGGAGACGGGGATGCCGGCCATGGCGGTGCCCAGCAGGCTGACGGCCGCCGCCGTTTCCGCGCAGAATCCGCCCACAGGTTTTAGCTGGGTGATCTTCATGCCCATGGTTTTGACGATACGCCAGCCACCCGCCATGGTTCCCATGCTGATGGCTGCATATGCCATCAGCACGACCCAATAGGGAATGTAAAACTTCTTGAGGATTCCGGCAGTAAAAAGGGTCCCGGCGATAATGCCCATGGTTTTCTGCGCGTCGTTGGTCCCGTGCCCAAAACTGTAAGCGGCTGCAGAGAACAGTTGCAGCTTACGAAAGTACTTGTCCAAACGCTGCGGTGACCAGGCCTTGAAGATCCAATAGACCGCGAGCATGAGCCCGCCCCCCAAAACAAACCCAATGGCGGGGGAGACGATGATGAAGATGAGCATCCTGGTCCATCCATTCAAGAGGATAACACCCCACCCCGCTTTGGCGATCGCGGCGCCGGCATATCCCCCCATGAGGGCGTGCGACGAACTGACAGGTAACCCGTAGTACCATGTCAGGATATCCCACAAGATTGCGCCCAGCAGGCCGGCCAGGATCACATAGAGGTTGACGCCTTCCAGCCGGATCATTCCCTTGCCCATGGTTCTGGCTACCGCGGTGCCAAAGGTGAAGGCCGCTACAAAATTAAAGAAGGCAGCCCACAGTACGGCCACGCGCGGCGACAGTACGCGCGTGGAAACTACCGTGGCAATGGAATTGGCGGCATCGTGGAAGCCATTGAGGAAATCGAAGCTGAGAGCAACGACTACGATGATGATTGCAAATGTAACGGTTGGTGTCATTTTAGCTGCGCCTTGCAGCGGGGGATCGCGGGAAGCTTGACCATTAGCCCCTTAAGACAACTAAATTCTGAGGGGTGGGAGGTCCAGCTTGGAGGCCGTCAGGCCGCCTTCAACACCACGGATTCAAGAACGTCCGCGACGTCCTCTTCCTTATCCGTGGAGGCTTCCAGGACCTCGTAGATTTCTTTCCACTTGATGATTTCGATAGGATCCGCGGAATCCTCAAACAGGCGGGCAATGCATTCGCCTTTGATGCGGTCAGCTTCCTCTTCCAACAAGGTGAGCTGCTCACAGTATTCGATCATGTTTTGGGGGTGGTTTAGTTGCGCCACAGCGTTCACGATGATCTCAGTTCCATGCATGATCACCTTCGCCAGTTGCTGTGCCCCGGGGGTTACCTTCTTGATTTTGTAGGTGATGAAGCGACTGGCGGCCGCGTCTATAAGGTCGAGAACGTCATCCAGGGCTGAGCCTAACGCATGGATATCTTCCCGGTCGAACGGTGTAATGAAGGTGCGGTTTAGCTTCTTCATCAGCGCGTGGGTAATCTGATCGCCCTTATGTTCCAGAAATTTGATCTCCGAAACCTGCTTTTCGACTTCCTGAAAGTTATCAAACAGGGCGACAAGCATCCTGGCGGCTTTATGGATATTTTCGGCTTGTTCGTTAAAGAGGCCGTAAAACTTCTCATCTCGCGGTATCAGTTGCAATGGGCATCCTCGGTGCGGCTTTAGAATATAGTATTGTTAACGAAATGTTACAGAAACGCAAGATGGTAGACAGGATTATTGGTTAAAAGCTTTGTAATCAAGTGGTTGCTGGATTGTTCCCATGGCCGGAAGGGAAGTGCTCAGCTTCCCGTTCAGGCTTGCCTGGCCATTAGCCGGGGGACACTGCGCTCCATTTCAGGCTAGGCTAAAGTTCTGCCACAGACTGTCGATAGGGCCCTATGGAAGGTATTGTGTTCAGGAGGAAAACAGCATGTCCACTTCCGGTATCACCAGCAGCCTGACCAGCAGCCTGTACAGTCAACTCCAACAATTCCAGCAGGACTTCACGCAACTCGGGCAGGATCTGCAGTCTGGGAATATTTCTGCAGCGCAGTCGGATTTTGTGACCCTACAGAAAGATTTGCCGCAAACCGACTCGACCTCCACGTCTACTTCCGCGTCGCAGAGCAATAATCAGATTTCCCAGGCCTTCAGTCAGCTCTCACAAGATCTTCAAGCCGGAAATCTCACGGCAGCCCAGCAGGACTATGCGAACATTCAGAAGGACTTCCAAAGCCAGGTTTCACAAATGCACCACCACCATCATCACTCGAGTGGAACTCAGGAAAGTCAAGTCTCCCAAATGTTCGCCCATCTGGGTCAGGATTTACAATCTGGCAACCTGTCGAGTGCCCAGTCGGACTTCAGTTCGTTGCAGCAGCTTCTGCAGAGCAATTCCAGCGGGTCGTCAAGCTCTACATCCAGCACATCCAGCGGTATTTCGATCCTTGCCTGACCGGCGAAACATCCGCCAATACCGCGTGGCGCCGCCGCAACTAAGAATGCCGGGACCAGCGGCGCTGGTCCGAGGCCGAACGCTGTTCGGCCCTACATTGCGCCAAAAAGTTTGCTGAAAAGACAAGATTCCAGGGGAACTTGCAATATAGGGCGGGTTTTGGCCCCAACCAACGGGGGCAACCCTCCTGCCATGCCGACTTGTCCTGCCCCCAGCGGGATAACTCTGCTACGGCCACCACTTCGCTTGGGTTTCCGCAGGATAAACTGCTACAATTTCCTCTTCACCCATCAGGGCACCATACATTTTATTGACCGGGAGGCGAGATGAAAATCGAACCGCTGGAAAAGGAACACGCCGCGGAAGCGGTGAAGCCAATTTTTGAGAGTATGGAGAAGAAGACTGGACGCGTTCTCAACATGTACAAGGTTATGGCGCACAAGCCCAACGTTTTGGCGCCCTTTCTGGATTTCTACAAGCAGGTTTGGGCTCCGGGGGCGCTCGATCCGAAGATTAAGGAACTCGTTTATCTGCGCACCTCTTTGATGAACGGATGCACGTATTGCAGCCGGGCCCACACCGCTTCCGCCAAAAGGCGGGGCGTGACGGATGAACAGGTGCAGGCGCTGAAGGAACCCGGAGGGTCAGGCCGCGACGTTTTCACGGAGGAAGAACGCGCTGCAATTCAATATGCCGAGCAACTTACCGCGTGGCCCGCAGCCATTCAACCTGCCGACCTGGAAACGCTGGGCAAGTTCTTCAATGTGGAGCAAATCGAGGAGTTGGTGCTTGCTGTTGCCACCGCCAACCTCACTAATCGCTTCAACGAAGGCATGAAAACGCCGGTCGATGTGTAGGGTGGATGGCAGAAATCAGAAGGGATAAAGCGGCAGGCAGAAGGCAGCGTCTTGAGTTGCCCGTTTTCAATCCTCCGCTGCCTCGGCCCCGGCGGGTCTCAACGGGCGCCTGCTGCCTACCGTTTGCTGTCTACCGTCTACCGTCCTTCAGCAATTCTTCGCTGCCTTCGAACCGCCAAAAACGCGGTTGGAGAGGTTGTCCTTCAACAGCGTCCAGAAGGAAGCGTCAAGGTAGGATCGGATGGATACGTAGCACCCGCCGCAGTCGTTCTTCGGCACCCATTCTTTGAGGATCTCCTTTTGTGAGGGATAGGTGTCTTCGAACATCGAGCAGGGGCGCAGTCCGCCGGTTGGTGTTACTACCATGAAACGCTGGCCCGCCTTGCAGCCTGGAATGCTGCCGTGCAAAAAGAAATCGTGAATGCCGGAGAGCGTCCAGGGAGAATTGGCGATGCGGCCGTTCTTGGCTTTAAGGGCGAGCAGTTCATCGAGCGTGCGGTGTAGCAGCGCAAGGTCGTCGGCTGAGCTGATGTAATGGTCCATGCTATGAGTGCGCAATGGCGTGTAAGCGCTGTAGGAGATGCTGACGCCCCACTGCGTGGCTCGCTTATAAATGTCAACCAGGGATCCCAGATTATCGCGTGTAATTGCCGTATTGAGGGCGACGTCGTCAAATCCGTGCGCGGCGAGCGTGGGCACAAGGTGCGAGAGGTGCTCGTAAAGCCCCCGCGACCTGCGGAAGGTATCGTGGCGCTCGTCGGGGAAGTCCAGCGAAAAGGAGAACTGGTTCACCCCCAGAGCCCGCAATTTAAGGTACTTCTCCTCCGTGAACAGCCGCCCATTCGACACCAAAATGGTGTAGGGCAAGCCGCTCGGCTCCTTCACAGCGCGGATGATGTCTTCCAGGTCAGGGCGAAGTAGTGGTTCGCCGCCGGATAATTGGACCGCCATGGGTTTGAGCATTGAGCGCAACCGCCCGTAATCGGCCGCGTGCAGCAATCCCTTCGGTTCAGGTTTAATGCCGCCTTTGTCGCAGTGCTGGCAATCGGCGGTGCAGGAATGGGTGAGCTCAAAAGAAACCACCAGCGGGCGGCTGGTCAGGAAACTCCACGTTCCCCGGGAGATCATACGTGCGGCGCTACTTAAAGGAATGGCTTTCACAATTTACTCCAATACGAGAGTTTTCAGGCATGGGGGACTTGGACGATGTAATTGTCGACGAGGCGAATGACTCACCCCAGCATAGCCAGGGCGTTGCGAAGTTCCTAGGACAAACAGGATACTCCCCCAAAGGGGTGGAAACAAGGGTAACCTGCTACAACCACGCATTTTGTCTGACATTTCGAGGGTTTCCCCGGTTGTTTCGGTTGCGCCGATCCTCCAGCGCTGAATTGTCAACGGGATCGGCATGACCAAAAGGGCGCCCTTCGGGATAGAGAAACCTCGCTAATTTGGAAATCAGGGCTAAATGGCCTTTGGCGCTGAGCACCCAAAAGATACACTTCGAGTTTGATTTCTGGCAATTCGAACCAAGATCGTTGTTTGTTTGGCCCCCTATCTCTTACCCTTAACTTGCCTGATTCTTTCGGCTTAGGCTGCAACGTTTAGGGGCCAGCCGATCGGGCTAGTGGCATAACTAAAATCGGAAGGACCTGTTATTGGCAGTTTGGCCGACTCGTCCTCGGAATTGCCTGGGGATTAAACGATGAACCTCACGTTGCGGCGGAAACTTCGATTCATGAACACGCGCCTGCGGGAGTGGCGCATGATTGCCAAGGGACTCGCTTCAAAGCGCCACCCGATCATGGCGCACCTGATTCCCATCCGCCGCTGCAACCTCTCCTGCACTTATTGTAACGAGTTTGATAACTTCTCCAAGCCGGTCGCGCTGGAAGAGATGTTTCGCCGGGTCGATCTCCTGGCGGGGCTCGGCACCAGCATCGTAACCATCAGTGGCGGCGAGCCTTTACTGCACCCGCATCTGGAAGAGGTGGTACGGCGCATTCGCCGGCACGGCATTCTGGCGGGAATGATTACCAATGGCTACCTGCTGACGCCCCAACGCATCGAACACCTGAACCGCGCGGGCCTGGATCATTTGCAGATTTCCATCGACAACGTCAACCCCGACGATGTTTCCAAGAAGAGTCTGAAGGTGCTTGATCGCAAGCTCCAAATGCTGGCGCATTACGCGATTTTCCAGGTGAATATCAACTCGGTGTTGGGCAGCCCGGTACGTCAGCCTGAGGATGCGCTCAAAGTCGCGAGCCGCGCACTGGAGCTGGGTTTCACCAGCACGGTGGGAATTCTTCACGACCATGATGGCCAGCTTCAGCCGCTGGGGGATCGGCAGCGCGAGATTTACGAGCGCATCATGACGATGGGCAAGCGCTCCTACGCGCGCTTCAATCAATTTCAGAAGAATATTTCGCGAGGTTTGGCGAGTGACTGGCGATGCCGCGCGGGCAGCCGGTATCTCTACATTTGTGAAGATGGCCTGGTGCACTATTGCTCGCAGCAGCGCGGATTTCCGGCCATTCCTTTGGAGAAGTACACTCGCGACCATCTTGCCCACGAGTATCACACGCAAAAAACCTGTGCGCCGCATTGCACGGTTTCCTGCGTGCAGCAAGTTGCCATGCTTGACAACTGGCGCTCGCCGCAAACCCGCCCCGCGTTCGTTCCCGTTGAAGACCTGTTCCCGTTTCCAAACAATCTGAGCGAGGGGTGAGGATCGACTTGCCAGAAAATTCACTTGACAACAGCCTCGTAGCCATTGCAAAGCACTAAAGTACATGAGGACAATTTTACCGAAGTGACGAATAGCCCGAAATAGTCCCTGCTTTCGGGCCTTGGATCTGAAGCCTGCCGGCGCGGCAATTCGGACTATTTTCCCTTGTAGTTATTTTCCCGAATCTCTATTTGCCCAGATAGCGGTCGCGCCCCTGGACCAGCGCCGCAATCTTGCGGTCGGCGACGGAGCGTTTCAGCATCCAGAACCCGCAGTCCGGGTGGACCCATCCAACGCGTCCGGGCCCCAGCACTTTTTCCGCGGTTTCGATGCGGCGGGCTACTTCGTCGGCGGTTTCGACGGGATTGACTTTGACGTCCACGACCCCAATTCCCAATTTGATGCGAGAATCGACGTCCTTAAGCGCGTGCAGATCGTCCACCGGGCGGTGGGCGAGTTCCAGCACCAGGTGGTCCGCATGCAGCGTGTTGAAGAATTCGATCAGCGAAGCCCAGTGGCCTTTGCGAATGGTTTGCCCGCCGTAGTTGCCGAAGCAGAGGTGGACGGCGCGCTCGCCTTTGAAGCGGTCGAGAATAATGTTGATGGCTTGCGCAGCCAGTGGACCGTCCTGGGGAGTCTCCATCAGGCTGGCTTCATCCACTTGCAGGCAGGCGCAGGGAAGCCCTTCCACCTGCTCAGCCAGGACGTTGGCAATTGCCAGCGTCAGCGCCGCAAAGTCGTGATAATGCTCGTCCAAAACCAGCCGGGCCAGCATATACGGACTGGTGACGGTAAATTTAAAGGGTCCGCCCGCCACTTCTGCCGCCGTAGCGCAGTCCGCCATAAGATTCAGTGAGCCACCACCCAGCGCGCCCGTGACTTTTGCCGCGGGCTGATTGCGGAAGCCCACCCCGCGCATCTTGAAGTAAGCGTCGCAATCGGCGCGGCCCAGGCGAGCCTGCATCCCTTCCATCGGCTGCACGAAATATTCAATCATGCCATTGGTGTCCGGATGGTTGATATCAAAGCGATAGAGTTCGCCGTCCGTGGGCAAGTCGATTCCCGCCCGCCGCTGAATGTCAAAGACCACGCGGGTTGCATCGAGGCGCGCCTGCCGGCTGGGCGCTGCGGTCAGCCAATCGGGCACGGGATATGACCCCACGGTGGTGGTTTGAATGCTTGCTGTTTGTTTGTCCATGATACTCGCATGTTACCACAAGCGGGCATAGGCTTTGGAATAACGGTTCGCGGTGCCCGAAAGCCCGTGTAACGGACGATGCGATGATTTTTTCCCTCTTCGAGGGACGCTGTTTTGGGCGTGCGTGTCGCCCCCCGCGATGCTTCCAACCTTCTCCGAGGGGAGAAGGTGGACCGCGACAGGCGCTCTCACCAGCCGTCGCGGGCCGGATGAGGGGTCACTTCGCGAAATGGTATGACACCTTTTCCCCTCGTAGAAATAGGGACACGCGTGCCAGTCCCCCTCGCCTGTTCCATCGTGACATGGCCTTGCTTCTTGCCTTTCCCGCGTGCCGGGTGTATACCTTCGGCACGTTTATCCTTTGGTAGTTACCCAGCGTGCGTCCGTGTCACCCTCAGTACGGTGGTCACGCCACCCGCCTGTCGCCAAGGCCAAGGAGGAAGCCGTGGAGTACAACCTGCTCGAAGAAAAGTGGATTCCTGTTCTCTGGAAAGATGGCAAGAGCAATCGCGTGGGCATTATTGAGGCGCTTGAGTGTGCTGGCGGAATTCGTTGCATCGCCTTGTCAAGCCCCCTTGACCTATTTGCCGGGCATCGCTTCATGCTGACGCTGCTTTACTGGAAAGCGGATTTAGCGGGAGGCGTGGAAGGGGTTCGGGAATCATTGCTGAAGGACGAAAAAATACCGAGCGCGGTGCTCGACGGCATCAGGAAGGAAGCGCGTTGTTTTGATCTTTTCGACGACAAATCGCCATTCTTGCAAGACCCCTCTGCTCGCGCTACGAAGGAAAGTGAAAAGAAACCCGCCGGTTCTTTGTTCGCCGAATTAGCTACCGGTACCAACATCGCCCATTTTCATCATGGCGATGATGAGAGCCTGCGGCTGTGCCTTCCATGTGCAACACTCGGCATTCTCCGTGTCGTCCCTTGGTCCCAATCTGGCGGCTCTGGGCTGACGCCCTCCATACACAACGCCCCGCCGATCATGGCACTCGCAACCGGTGATAACTTAGCCGAGACGCTCGGACTGAATCTTGTACCTCTGGGCACGAATGCGGGCGAAGCGAAGTGGTCCGGCCACTTTAAGCCGACCGATCCTACCAAGCAGATCGCTTATCTCGAAGCGCTTACGTGGAATCCCCGCCGTGTCTTTCTTACCGCGCCTGAAACAGGTGTTTGCTCGTGCTGCGGGCAAACCGGCGTGCTCACCGTGGGACCTGGAATCGTTTATCTCAAGAACGCGGACACAAAAGCGAATAAAATAAACGGAAAGGGATCTCCTTTTATTTGGACGGATCCTTCGGCCTTCTACCGGGACGATGATTACAAAACCGTGAAAAGTGCGAGGGAGGACCGAGCCATCGACAATCGGGACTTGGGTACCCTCGCCAAGTCGAAGTCATCCGTAATTACAAAAAATGAAGACCATAATCGCTGGTGGCTCATCGTTCCCTGCACGAATCCGGCGAACAATAAAAC
>JARLGN010000192.1 GCA_031292775.1 Acidobacteriota bacterium
AGCCAAACCGGCGGCAGCCATGATTACGCTGCCGCGCATTGCCCGCACCTGCGCGGAAAAGCTCCGCCTTGCACCTTGGGGGGATGCGGCGGACATGGAAAGCTTACCTCTTATGAAGATGTGGTCCGCTCGCGGAATTCCCAGCCTCGCTCTGCGCGTCATTCTGGACCCCGTGGAACAGCCCATGACTTGCGATTTCGAAGCCGCCATGGATGCGCATGGACAGGTTCAGATCACACGCATCCTTGCCCAGTTGGCCCGCCATCCGCCACTGCTTCCGGACTTCCTCCATGTGGCGCGTGAAAGCAGCCGCGTTCTGAAAATTCTGGCCCGCTTCATGGATCAGTTCTTTGAACTCCTTGATCGTCAATCTTCCGCCGCCACCAACCGCATGCAATCGAGCGTTTCGTGAACCAATAGGCCTTACTGGCGGCTTGGCAGTAAGATTGACTGGTCCTGGAGGGATATGGCCCATCTCAGCGTCCAGAACTTGACATAGGGAGCCTTTAAGATGGTTCGAATTTGGTACGCCTCACTCATCGGCAGGACGTTGTTGGTGTGCACCATTTTTGTCAGTTTTTCAATATGGGCCGCGGCCAAGCCGACGACAAGAATCGGGTCTTCTGTCCCTATCGCCAGCGGCGGCAGACCGCAAGCGTCGATCGTGGTGGGGGAAGCCGCAGGAGAGCTTGGCAAGTTTGCCGCTGCGGAACTTCAGAGGTATTTGCGCACCTTGTCGGGTGCGGAAATGGTCATCGTTACGGAAGGGGGGATCTCATCACGGTCCGGGAGAGAGGGCCTGATCCTGGTTGGCGGGCCAGCTTCCAACCGCTCCATTCGTGAGGCGGCCGAGGCCAAATGGGTGAACTTCAACGGTCTCAAGCCCGAGGGTTTTGTCATCAAAACCGGCCGGTGGAAGAATCGACCGGTGGTGGTTGTGGGAGGGAATAGCGAGGCCTCCACGCTATACGGCGTCTACGAACTCATAGAGCAACTGGGCGTGACTTTTCAACTGACGGGAGACGTCATCCCTGAGCCGCGCACTGACCTGGCTATCCCGGCGCTCGATCTGCGCCGAGAACCTGCTTTTGCCCGGCGAGGTTTCCTGTTGGGGGACGTTGGCTACGATAACTTGACCATGTTTTCTTACCAGGACTATGCCAAGTTGCTCGACCAGATGGCCAAGATGAAATTCAACTACTTACAATTTTGGTGGTTTTCCTTTGAACCCTGGTTGAAGTTTTCCTACCGCGGCGAGCCGATGTGGATGGGAGATGTTTCGACCAAGGAAAGCGGTTATCTCACCTGGGCCCACGGGGGGTATGGCTCGCGCACCACCGACGACGTCTCGATTGGTAAACAGTGGTTCAAGGGGCGGAGAATGGCTCCCCCGGAGTTGCAGCAGGTGGAAACCCCGGATCAGGCATTCAACATTGCGCAAGGCATGTTGCAGAAGATAATCCGGCATGCGAAGGACCGCGGCATAAAGGTCTGGCCGGCGGTGGAAATGTGCACTCTCCCTCCCAACCTCGCGCGTTATTGCGAGCGCGTGGAGCACTTGCCGTTCAATCCTACCGACGCGACCTTTGTCCATCCCCTCGATCCCGTCAATCGGGAGATACAGGTAAACCGCCTCCGGGCGCTCGTCGCGACCTACCCGGAGGCTGAAGGATACTACTTTGTCTACGCGGAGAATTATCCTGAGCTCAACAATGAGAAGCATCATGCTTTCTTTGTCCAGCAGCGGCCGGCCTTTCGCGATTTGCGCGCATTGCGATGGCCGTGGATTATTGATATCCCGCAAAATTCCGATCTGGTGGTCGACTCGACCATCGGGTTTACCGACCTGTTTAAGTTCCTGCTGACGAAACGCGACGAAATCGCTCCCCAGGCCAGAATGGGAATGATGGGCATCGGGCGGGGCTACGCCCTGCCCGTATTGGATAAAATGCTGCCGAAAAACGTTCCCTTTACGGACATGGATTCGAGCGGAGTTTGGACGCCAGGTGGCGTGCCCATGGAGGATTTCGGTGGCATGGGGGAGCGCGAACGAACCCTCGAACCACGCGTGGATGACGACATCAACATGATGGGCATGCAATTCAACGTCAAGCAATACAGCGCGAAAGACCGAATCTTCATCGATGGAGTGAAATACGGCCTGTCAGGTTTTGCCGGCCAACTCAATCGCGCTCGGGGGACTGAGAGCAATACCCGCTTCTTATCAGAAGCCGCCTGGTCCCCCCACTTGACCGCCGAGGAGTTCTACAAGAACTATTCCACGCGCCTCTTTGGTGAGCGAGCGGGGGCGGATATGTACAATGTCTACATGACGCTTGAGGAGAACGAGGCATTTCTAGGTTATTACACTTATGGTTACAGCACCATGCTGGGTTGCTGCGGCGAGCTGGACGAAGTCCACACGGCTTACCAATACTCTCAGCAGGAGAATCCTTTTGACGGTCCTACGGGTTCGGGCTGGGCGTCTTTCATCTCCAAATCACCCGATGTCACCAACCGCTTTGAGGGCTCAATACGTCTACTGAATAAGGCCCTCGATGGCATGTGTGCTGCCGTGCCCAACGTTGCCCCACAAGGGAAATACGAATTGAGTTACATGATCAACCGGACCGAGTCCTACCGGGACTATCTCCAATCTCTGATTACAATCCGCCAGGCCTACCTCGATTTCGACCGGGCCTTTAAGGACAAAGCGCATGTTCCCTACGCGCAATTCGTCGCCAACCTCGACAGGAGCCTGGGCGAATTTGACTTGGCCTACGAGGAAGTGCAAGCTGCAACCCGACACTATGCGGAGATAATGGACCATACTTCCGACCTTGCTGTCCTGTATCACCTAAACGCCCGAGCGGTCCTGGGCTTTGATCTCACACGCCAGTGGATGCGCAATATCGTGAATTTTCACAAAGGGCATGATTACCTCGTGCACGTGCCGTTTGAGCGGGTCTTTTCGCCGGATCTCCACCTTGCCATAACAAAGTGATTCGGAGCTTTGCGGGAGGCAAGGAGCGTCCTTTCAGTGATCGGCGAAGTCCGCCTGACGGATTTCCTGCGCGTCCACACTCGCCTGCCCGCCACTTCCCTGCTCGACCCCTTGGTAAAGTTGATTCAGGATTTCAGCCCGGCGAACAGGCTGACGACATCACGCTGGTCGTCGCCCGCTGCCGCGCATGACGAACGGACCAAGCGCGCCCACCCGCACCTACCCGGCTGGGGTAGGGCGACCACCGCCATGCTACTCGTGACCCGCTTCGCGCGCGCCGATAGGCGCTACGTGCTCATCGGCCGACGTCATTTCGAGTCCCCGCCACCTTTAGCAGTTTTCGAGTCGCAAATCAGCGCGGCCCGGAGCCGAAACCGGAGGCCTGCCATGGCCGTCCCGATCAAATTCATCGGGACAGGTCCTGGCCATGCTCGAGCACGGGCGCGACGCCCGTGGCACTTCCGTTCGTGCCCGCCAGATCCCGTATCGAAGGCGCGAATTCCTACAAATTGTCCTTCCAAAGCCGGAAAATTCTGCAAAATCCCCGTCAAATTGCCGAAAATGTCCGCAATTCAATCGGTCATTGTGTCCATAGTTTGTTTGTTTTCATATACATTCCAGCTTCGTTCGTCATAAATTAAACATCTTTTTTTCACGCCAACACCCAAAAGCGACTTTCTGTTTGTTTGCGGGGTGAAAAAATCGCCACGATGGGCACTGGTCGGATTCTTGCGCGCTCGGCATTTGGCGGTACCGTCTCGTGCGCCGGCACGGACTACCTTCTAGACTACATGCAAGTCTAGCCCCTGTCAAGAACAAGGTGGGGCCGGGGCTCCTCGCAGCACGGGAGGGCGAACGGTGAATCATGGCGCCCGCCGCCGGTGATCGTGAAAAGGCGCCGCGGGATCGCATCGAGGAGGGTGGAACCCCGGCGGGTGGCGCGGACGTGCGCGTTCTTTGCGTTGGTCGGAGGTCCTTCGTCGGTCCGGGGGGACTTCACGCCGGGCGGGGTAGCTCGGAGGTACGTGCCCTTCAGCGCCCCTCCGCCGCTCTTCGTCCG
>JARLGN010000193.1 GCA_031292775.1 Acidobacteriota bacterium
AGAACGCGTTCATCGCCGGTATAACGGTAGTAGTCGATCAAGGCGCCCAAGACCTCAAAGGTGCCCTCCACTTCACCTTCCCAGTTCATGCCAAAGGGAGTGGTGTATTGACCGGTGAATCGCTGCTGGGGTGAGTTCGTGCCGATGTACCCACTCTCATCAAGGCTGGCGAGGATGTCTTTGACGGCTTGCCGCCCCAAGTCGCGGTCCGACGGAATGTTGCCAATCCACCCCATGCGAAAAACCGTGTCCAACCAATGCGCCTCAAACTCTCCTTCCGCATACGCTCCCATACGGTCGATCAAGCTTTGATAGTACGGGACGGACCGGTTCCAGGCATCCCGCCCATGGAGGACCGCCTGATTCCAAGGCATGTAATAAGGGATCGGCGTCAGAGTGTTGGCATCCCACCCGATCAGTCCCTGATGACTCATACGATCGCAGATGGTCGTCCAGCCGTTGGCGGCATCCTCGCTGATTTCCTTGCCCATCCATCCACGCACCTGAATTCCCTGCGGCGGCAAGGTGGTGAGAGGCGTTTGCGCAAGGCTGGAACCACTACTTAGAATGAAAGCCAGGCAAAACCCTGTTAAGAACCTCTTCCCTGCAAGGGTCATGGGTATACCTCTGGCGAGATAATACTCGCCTGCGCCGCAAGTCGCTACTGGCAGTAATCTCCTGACCACGGGCTTGTGATCATGGGCGAAGGGCGGTGCGGCGCTACGCTCTCCGGGCGCGCCGAAAGCACGTTCATGGTATACATACTTTTCTACACTGCTGCATATTCAGGAGGATGACTCCTTATGCCCGACGGCGCGCCTTATCTCGACCGTATCCGTTCGTTTGCCGCAGGTAATGATCCGCTGGCTACGCAACGAGAAACTCCCGAGGTCATCGCACGGCTGATCGAAGGAGTGCCGGACGAGCGGCTAAGGCGAAGGCCTGAGCCGCAGAAATGGTCAATCGTCGAAATTATTGCCCATCTTGCGGAAGATGAATTGGTCACAAGCTGGCGTTACCGGCAGATGCTCGAGACCCCTGGATGCGCGCTGGCCGGTTTCGACCAGAACCTGTGGGAGCAACTGGGGAAATACGGCACATGGTCCATGGATGAGGCGCTCGGAATGTTTCGCCACTTGCGCAACGCGAATCTACGCTTGCTGCATAACCTCAGCCGGGAGCAGTGGCAGGCATTCGGTATCCATGCGGAACGCGGCAGGATAAACGTCCACGATCTGGCGTTCCACATGGCCGGGCACGACCGGAATCATATCGAACAGATTCGGCGAATCCTGGGATAAACCAGGTGTTGTGCAAAGGCAGTGCGGCGGAACCGCCTACGAAAATGAAGGGACCAGCGGCGCCGGCTGGCGCATCAGAGCGAGTCCATCTCTGCGATTCACGTCTCTCGCCCCGGCCACCGAAATTTCCGGTCTATGGACGCTATTTTGGGCACAGCCATGGCCAGTTTGCGATTCTATTACTTGAACGGTTTGCTCGTCTCAACCATGAACGGGCTTAGTTGATTCGCAAGAAACCGCAGGGCTACGCTCGCCCTGCGCCGGCCTGCCAATCTGACATCGCCCCTACGGGGCTCAAACCTTGACTTGCCCGGCATGTTGTCCCACGGCTGGCTCGCCGTGGGCTACATGACGGCGCCCGCTTTGCGAGCTGGCGGGCAACTCAAATCAGCATTATTGGACGGTCTCATTCACCTTGGTGATCTTCCGGAAGATCGCGCAGAGATTTGCGCCCTCGAGGGCCGAGACATCTACGCCATAAATGTTCCGGATCTTCTCGTAGAAGACGTCGTTTGTCTCCTGATCGTGGAAGTCCCATAGGCTGGATTCGTCCGAGATTAAGCATTCATCGGGATTGAGGTCGAGCACCCTCGCGAGAAAATCACGAGCGATGTTCTTTAGGCGATCAACCTTGATTGTGGAGGCAAACTCAAGCGGAACATTGGTCCCAGGCCGGGGTAACCGTCCACCCTTGGCCTTTCGCGCTTGAAACTTGGAGCGAAGATCTTCGAGCGCCTCGGCTTTGGATTGTCCATGGCCGGAGAGCGCCCACCAATTCACCATTTGCGCACTCCACGGTACTTGTTTCCACCTACTCGGCGCCTGCCGCAAATCAGGCTTTTGGAACCGGAACCGAATTGGGTAATCCTCGATGTCCCAGTCACGTTTGAGGAACGAAACCAAATACTTTACAGCCGCTCTGAGTTTATCCATAGATAGAACCGTGCACGCAAGAAACGTGTACCGCGTTACCTGCCTTTGGTAGAGTGCCGCTGCTCCGACGTATTTCACTGCGCCAACCGCGGGCTTCAACCGGGCATCGTGCATTTTTCCGGCACGCTAATCCTTCGCCGTCAAAGGAAGAACCCACAGTCAGAACTGCACTGACTGTGGCTACCCGCTGGCGGGCAGCTCGAATCGTTAATCCCGGCGCCATTGGGCCGGAGAGCATGGGAGTTCGTAGCCACGGTCAGTGCCGTCCTGACCGTGGGCTTTTCGTGTGCCCCATACCCCCACGCTATGCCTTCGCAATCAAAGGAAGAGCTTGTTTGTACAAGTGGTTCACTTCAGGCGAAGCGTTCCGTAGAATGCCTTCAACAGAATTAGACCACCGACTATCCCGATGCTGAGGCTCAGGAGAGTTCCAATCAGAAAATACTCGGCGAAGCGTTTTGACTTGAATTCCGGGTACCGTGCTATCGATTTGGCTGTGAGGATCAATCCCACGGTGGCGGGCGATTGCAGCAGGAGAGACGTCAAGATTAGAAACCGTTCCAGCCAACCGATGTACATCCCAGCGTTTTGCAGTTCCTCCGTGGTTTTTCCGGCGAGGCCCAGGTCGCCACGAACTAGGGGCTTGGTAACAAGCCGAACGAAGTACCCGCCCCCGAAAATTACTCCTACGTACACCACCAGCAGAAGCAGGGCTTGCTCAGTCCGGGATTGAATCCAAGCCAGGCCAGCCATCAATTCGCGGAGAGGAGTCTTGGCAATGATCCCCGCCGCCACGCAAACGGGGAACATGTACACGAGTTGGCCAGCCACAAAAGCGAAAGTTCCCTCGGCCTTCGTTGTGAGGCGGACGAGCCTCAGCCTTCCCCAGTCGAGAGCAAGGTGCGCGAGCGTCAAGCCGATGATTACGGCATAGAAATCAAGACTGCGCACCAGTACCGGGCTACTCAAACCTAACAGTAACGCCGCCCAGAGAAGGTGAACCCCACCGTGCTCAACATAAGCAAGTGCAGTGCGGTTCCTTCTCCCCACATCGAGGAGATCTGATTCGAAGACAAAGTCGGTCAGGAGGTGCGCCAAATAAAGAGCCAGAAAACTGGTGGCAAACACATGCATGGAATTATGCAATCCTTTTCTTTTGCACAATAATGTGCAATTAAGGGAAAGCGGTCTCGATGACCTTTTTCATGGTCTCGATGGTTTCCTCGATCTGCCAGAAGTGGCCCCTTTTTAGACTACGTGATGCGGTAGAAACACTGATTCTCAAAACTCTGGCTGCCAAGTCCACTCGCTTTTTGGCGATATAGGCGTCGATGGCTTGCCATTGCTTCTCCGTGAGGTCTCGAATCAGTGTATCGTGAAGGCCGTACACCAGGTTGGCCACCCGGTCAAATTCCCCGTTGGCGGAACGGAATGCGGTGCGCACTTCAAACTTGTGAGCATGGCCACCCTTGGTTTCCACGATGGCTTGCCGCGCCCATTGGAAGGCGAGCCCTGCGAGTTCATTGACAGGGGGACGCACGGGGTTCGGAACCGGGCCTATGCCGATGCCAATCCGGACTTCGAGCGGCCTCAACCTTCTCCGCAGATCGAACACCAAGCCGGGAAGGCCATTCAGTTCTGCCGTAATGGTTTGGAATTCATCACCCGCCGTGATGGCGTAGGGCAGCCTGAGCAGCTCCTGATGGGCAACGGTGGCGATGCGCAGTTTCGCCCTCAGCAAGGAGCGCAAGTTTGGTGTTGAACTGGATCCGATCACGTCCGCAATGAGAACGCCCCAGACTTTCTTTTTCATTTGTACAACCCAGTACAATTCTAAACTTTTGCACGAACTTGTGCAATCGAAGAAATCCGGTCAGGGTGAAACAGGAACCGTGTGTTTTGGTGGGTAGCCATGGTCAGTCTCGTCCTGACGGTGGGCTTTTCCCGTGTCCGATACCCCCAGGCAATACCTTCGTCATCAAGGGAAAGACCCACAGTCAGAACTGCACTGACTGTGGCTACCCGCTACCCCGCGGTCGCAAAGACTCGGAGCCGGGTGGACAGGGAACGGGCGCCAACGGTGATTGGCGATCAATACATGGGCGATTCATGACGCCTACTTTCCCAGGGGTTCCCGGGCTGGCTAAATGATGACGGGATTAAACAACTTATTAACCGGGGATGCAAGGGCAAAAAACAGGTGATAGGTTACAGGTCACAGGTTACAGTGGCGGGGTTCGAGGTTAGGGATCCGGGGCGGTCAGGCTGGCACAGAGCAAAGCGCCGCGATGCACGGCCGGCCACACTGCATTCACATGCTCTCGCCCTTGGCGGTTTGACCGGGCAGCAGGAATGTTTTTGGATACGGTCCCTCACCATAGATTTTGAATGAATCGAAATCCTTGTACCACTCGCCCTCCGGAACCAGTGGGCGGGATTCAACCCAAAGCCGAAGCTTATTCAGGTCAGCAATGCTGATGCGCCGATCACGCATCCTCTCGATCAGGTGTTGGCGGATTGCGGGGGGAGTTTATTCCAGGTTTCGAGGTGGGGCATCAGTCGCCAAAAACCATGCGGCCCAGGTCATCCCCGAGGCGGGCAACGTCTTTAGGGTCGGTGGCCGCGCGGAAACGCCCGGCGAGCTCATAGAACTCTTTTTGTTTGCGCTTTTGGGCCTCGATCCCCTCTTCCACCAACTCGACGATGATCCGGTTGGCGCTAAGGCGTCGTTGCTTCGCCAGGCTGCGGACCTGGCGTGCTGTGTCTGCCGGAAGGCCGACGGTCTGGCGGACGACTTTGTTGGAAGCAGGCATGGCACCATTATACACCAGAATGGTGATGTACGATTTCTTGGGTGCGGACAAGTTGATAGTCGAAAGTTGAAAATAGCAAGTGAATCGCGGCGCGCCGGAGCCGCAACCAGTGTGGTGTCCCATCTTAGAATTGACAATAAACGAGACCCCCTCACCCGTCTCACCTCGGCTGATGAAGACGCCTCGTCGAGCCCTCTCCCCCAAGGGGGCGAGGGCAGTAGAATCAACTCTCCCCTCGCCCCCTTGGGGGAGAGGGGTCAGGGGGTGAAGGGGTCGATTCGCGATCTCGCAACTCTACGTGAACACCATCGGTCTATGACTGGGCGCATACGAACGCGCCATGAGGAGAGGGACGCATGGCTGACTATACGGGTCAAAATCTTGCGGTCATGTCGACCATTCTCACCGGCGCAACCAAGCGGGACTGGTCGCCGCTTGG
>JARLGN010000194.1 GCA_031292775.1 Acidobacteriota bacterium
CAAAAATTTGAAAACCACCGAGGAGTTTCTTCGCAAGGTTTTTGAACAGTTGCACCCAAGTTAGGTTACAGGTTACAGGGGACAGGTTA
The DNA here is from genome assembly GCA_031292775.1 of Acidobacteriota bacterium. Taxonomy (GTDB): domain Bacteria; phylum Acidobacteriota; class Terriglobia; order UBA7540; family UBA7540; genus Bog-366. Next base: position 90 of record JARLGN010000194.1, read on the forward strand.
TAGGGAACAGGCCTTTACTGTAAGCTGTACCCTGTAACCTAAGCTGTGCCCTGTGACCTATAACCTGAATTCCTATGCCCAGAGAACGATTAGTTTCGCCGGAATTGATTTCACAGGAAGAAGAGAGCTTCAATCGCACCCTTCGGCCGTCCAATATGGATGAGTATGTGGGGCAGAAGAAGGTTGTCGAAAAGCTCTCCATCGCCTTGCAGGCGGCCAAGCAACGCAGCGAGTCGCTGGAACACATTCTGTTCTATGGACCGCCGGGTCTGGGCAAAACCACGCTCGCCTACATCATTGCCAACGCCATGGGGTCGAAGATCACTACCACGTCGGGACCGGCACTGGAGCGGACCGGCGACCTGATGGGAATTCTCACCAATCTCGGCGAAGGCGACATCCTGTTTATCGACGAAATCCACCGGTTGCCCGCCAACATCGAGGAATTCCTCTATCCTGCCATGGAAGACTTCCGGGTGGACTTTGTGGTCGACAAAGGGATGTTCGCAAAAACCATCAACGTTCCGCTCAAAAGGTTTACGCTGGTGGGGGCCACCACCCGCGCGGGAAGCCTTTCCGCCCCGCTGCGCAACCGCTTCGGCCTCTTCTATCACCTCGAGTTCTACGCCGTGGATGAACTACAAAAGATCATTCACCGCTCCGCGGGAATCCTGGGTGCACAACTTGACGAGGGCGGCGGCAGGGAGATTGCCCGTCGCGCGCGGGGCACGCCCAGAATTGCCAATCGCCTGTTGCGCAGGGTTCGCGATTACGCCGATGTCAAAGCCGATGGGTCGCTCAATTCCGCCATCGCCGGCGATGCCTTGAAACTCGAAGGTGTTGACGACCATGGCCTCGACGACCTCGACCGGAACTTCCTCTCGACGATCATCCGCATCTACAACGGCGGACCCGTGGGAGTGGAGGCCATCGCCGCAACGCTCAATGAAGAAGTCGATACCTTGGTTGATATGGTTGAGCCCTTCCTGTTACAACAGGGATTCGTCAGCCGCACCAAATCGGGACGGAAAGCCAACGAGTCCGCTTATCGGCTATTGAATTTGCCCATGCCGGGCGCTGCCCCTCGGACCCTGTTTGGTTGATCCGCGCACCCGGCCGATCGGTATTTCGATGCTGCCCCCAAACACTGGCACTGATTTACGAGCAGGAAAACAGATTTACCTTTCGCTCGGCTCGAATCGAGGCGACCGGATAGCCAACCTTCAGCGAGCGATGGATGAGCTTGGCAAAGCCGGGATAAGAGTTCAACGGGTATCGTCGTTCTACAAAACGGAGCCCGTCGATTTCGGACCGCAGGCATGGTTCCTGAATTGCGCCGCGGAAGCACTAACCGAGTTGATGCCGATGCAGCTCCTCAAAGCCGTCAAATCCGTGGAGCGAACTCTCGGACGGCGCCCGGGCGTGCACAAAGGTCCGCGGCCGATTGACATTGATATCCTGCTTTACGAGAATGTGGTGGTTCGATCCGCAGCTTTGACCATCCCCCACGAGCGCATGAACGAAAGGCGATTCGTACTGATCCCGCTGCGCGAGTTGGCGCCGGCCGCCCGTCATCCGGTATATTCAAAAACTGTCGCGGAGTTGCTCCAGGACACTCGCGACCTCAGTCAGGTGGTTCGGTACAAACCCGAAGCCCGGAGGTAGCGATGGGAACAAAGGTTCGGGCGAAATCCCAATCCCCGATATCCCGTCCCGAGTCGGTAACACCAACCATGCCCAAATCCCGGGCTCACGAGCCCTTACGATTTATCGCGATCGAAGGCCCCATTCGAGTCGGGAAAACCTCGCTGGCTGACCTCCTTGCCGACCGCCTTCACGCCACGCGAATCCGCGACGACGAGGATAATCCGTTTCTTGAGCCCTTTTACGACGATAAGCCTGGCGCGGCATTTCAGGCGCAATTTCATTTCCTCATCCAACGCTTCAAGCAGTGGCGCGCCCTCGACCTGGCAGCCCAAACCGACCACGTCATCATCAGTGATTACATCTTCGAAAAGGACAAGATATTCGCCTATCTGAACCTGAATGATGCGGAGATCAAGGTCTACGACCAGTATTACGAAATGTTCGCCGAGCAAGTCCCCATCCCGGATTTGGTGATATACTTACAGGCGAAGCCGGGTGCGTTGAGAAAGCGAATTGAGAAGAAGAATGTATCGTTCGAACCCCGCATCTCCGATGACTATTTGCAAGCTGTCGTGAATGCCTACGAACATTTCTTCTTCCATTACAAGTCAAGCGACTTGCTGGTGATTGAAACGTCCGAGATCGATTTTGTCGATCGGAGTGAAGACTTACAGGAGCTGCTGCACCGATTGAGCCAGCCCGTCACCGGAACGCAATATTTCTTGCCGCTCGGATCCGCGTCGGCGGACTGAGACGGGTGCAGTGGGCGGCTGACGCATAAGTAAGGGGTTGAAAAAGCCCGCGTCATCGAATAAGCTCTGAAGTTTAGAGACCCTCTCTGTCCAGGCGGGTGGAGGTCCTCCCGGGCCCCCGGATGCTACGCGCTTAGCGTCGGAATGACCCACTGCGACCGAGAGGGTCTTTTATTGCAAATGAAAGTGACTGCTTTGTACGATCGATTTTTAACTTCCGCTTCTGATTAAAGGAGCAAGCCATGGACCAGAATACACAGGCCGTGAGCAAAGTTACCGTCCCCCATATCCTCGAACGCAAGCTGCAAGGGGAGAAGGTCACTTGCCTTACTGCCTACGATTACTCCGCTGCCCGCCTCGTGGATGACGCGGGAATCGAAATGATCCTCGTCGGCGATTCCCTTGCCCAAACTGTATTGGGATACGATTCGACCGTCCCCGTCACGGTCGATGAGATGCTCCATCATTTGCGCGCCGTACGCCGGGGTGTCCAGAGGGCGCTGCTGATTGCCGATATGCCTTTCGGGTCGTATCACGTCAGCGACGATCAAGCCTTGACCAACGCAATTCGCTTCATCAAGGAAGGCGGCGCTGAGGCCGTCAAGCTTGAGGGTGGAACCAGTCGCGCCGCGCTGGTGAAAAAACTGGTGGAATCGCAAATTCCGGTGATGGGGCATATCGGCTTGACGCCCCAGTCCATTCATACCTTCGGGGGCTACCGGGTGCAAGGCAGGACGCTCGATTCAGCCGCCGAACTCCAGGCCGATGCCGAAGCGTTGGAAGAGGCGGGAGCCTTTGCCATCGTTCTCGAAGGAATTCCACGTGAGCTTGCCGCCATCATCACCCGCCGTCTGCGAATTCCCACCATCGGCATTGGGGCAGGCCCCGACTGCGATGGGCAAGTGCTGGTGTATCATGATCTTCTGGGACTCACTTTTGGACAGACCGCCAAGTTTGTGCGCAGTTATGCCAACCTTCGCGAAGTTATCCATCAGGCCCTGACCCACTTTCGCGACGATGTCACGCAAGGCTGCTACCCCGACGAAAGCGAATCGTATCATTGGACCTCCGCGATGCGCGAGCAATTTGAAAAGGATGCAACCCGATCGAGCTAAATGACTCCCCTGCTGATTGCGAGTGCCGCCAGGACAGCACTTGCAGGCGGGCTTAACTCTCAACCCAACTGGAATGAATACGCGACTAATAACATCGGTTCCGGACTTGCAAAGTTATATGCGCGATACCCGTTCGCGTGGAAGGTCGGTGGCGCTGGTACCAACGATGGGGGCGTTACACGAGGGACACCAAAGCCTTATTCGCCGCGCCAAGCAGCAGTGCGACACCGTCGTGGTCACGATCTTCGTCAATCCCGTGCAATTTGGTTCGAGCGAAGATTTTGCGAATTACCCGCGCGACCTGCAGAAAGATGCCAATACTCTCCGCGCTCTTAACGTGGATGCAATTTTTGCACCTCAAATGGAGGATATTTACCCGCCCGGATTTGACACCTATGTCGAGCCGGGCAAGCTGTCGGTGCCGTTGGAGGGCGCTTCGCGGCCCGGCCATTTTCGCGGCGTTACCACCATCATCTTGAAATTGTTCAACCTGGTACAGCCTGACGTCGCCTACTTTGGGCAGAAGGATTTTCAGCAGGTCCAGATCATCCGCCGGCTGGTGGAGGACCTCAACCTCAACGTTCGGCTGGTGATCTGCCCCATCGTGCGTGAAGCCGACGGTCTGGCGCTGAGTTCCCGCAACAGCCTCCTTAGCCGCGAGGAGCGCAAGGCCGCCGTTCTGCTCAGTAGTTGCCTCCAATGTGGGGCCGCACTCGTTCACTCCGGGGAAGTCCGTGCCCGGAATCTGCTGGCCGCTATGCGGCAGGTGGTAAAGCCGGAGCCGCTGGTAACACTCGACTACCTGACCCTGATCAATCCCCTTGAGCTTGAGCCCGTGGAGCGCGTGTCCGCCGGCACGGTGGCCCTTATCGCGGCCCGCGTGGGCCGGATACGGCTGATTGACAATCTGATTCTTGGACCCCTCGGAGCCAGCCCCGAACTTCTGCTGCAATTGGCTTTTTCGGCGCGCCCGGTCATCGACCCCAGCGCGCGCATTCCCGGACTGGAAACGGAAGCCCTCTGCCGACGCATCGAAACCTGTCGAGACTGCGCCGCGATTTCATCCGTAATGATTCCTCCGCGCGAGTTCGTGGCCAAGTACCTGAAGCGCGACTACCCGGACTTGAACACCGTACGTGTGCTGGTGATCGGCCGCGATGCGCCCATGCACGCCGATCGCTATCTCTATCGACACCCCGACCGCCCCACGGCCTTCGTTGCGGCGCTCTATGAATTATTGGAAATCGAAGATTTTCAGACCTTCAAGAAAGCTTTCGTCCTCACTGATGCCTTGCGCTGCCACGTTCAATCCGAGCATGTGCCGGAGAAGGCCCTGGCCTATTGCGCGCGACATTTACGCGACGAATTGAAACAATTCCCCAATCTGCAGACGGTGGTGATTCTGGGGGCCGATGCCTACCTGCAATTCCAAAAGGAAATCCTGGAACGGCACGGGGATGAGATAAAACCCTTCGACGAGATCGTAAAGGAGAAGGGTTGGGCCGAGGAAGACGTTCCATTTCCCCAGCTCAAAAAGGGAAGCCTGCACGCCGTCTACTGCCACCACCCCACGCTGGGCTATAAGTCCAGCCCATCCATCGCCCCGGCCCTTCCACCGTTGTCAGATTAGCGCCGCCCTTAGGATTCATCAGGCTCGCAGCGCCGCCAATATTTCCTGGGCGTGACCTTCCACCTTCACCTTGGGGAAAACATTCCGGATTTTCCCCTTCGGATCAATAACGTAAGTGGTGCGCACAATTCCCATGGACTTCTGGCCGTAGAGGTTTTTCTCCTGCCACACCCCGTAAGCCTCCAGCATGGAGTGGGAGGTGTCCCCGGCCAGGGGGAAGTTCAGCTTGTACTTGTCGCGGAACTTTTGCAGTTGTTCCACCGTATCTCCGCTTACCCCGATTACTTTGGCCCCAAGTTTGTCCAGTTCTTTTTTGGCGTCACGGAACTGGTTCGCCTCGCTCGTTCAACCGGGAGTGTCCGCTTTGGGGAAAAAGAAGAGTACGATCGTCTTGCCTTTGAAAGCCTCCATGGATATCTTGTCCCCGGAGTCGGAGGGCAATGAAAAGGCCGGGGCCTTGTCGCCTGGTTTAAGCATAGTTCGCTCCTTTGAGGATGTCCGTCGTCAGTCGTCAGGTGTCAGTTGTCAGTCATCAGGTGTCACGGTCGAGAATCGAAACTCGAAATTCGAAACTCGAAATCGGATGCGCAACGCCCAGTTTCGATTTTCGAGTTTCAAGTTTCACCCCACCACATCCGACAACTGACGACCGACAAACAGTCAGTCCAATTCTTTCTTCAACAACTCCTGCAACATTTGGGGATTGGCCTGGCCGCGCGTGGCCTTCATCACCTGTCCCACGAACCAGCCCAGCGTGGCCGTCTTGCCGCTGCGATACTGCTCCACCTGCTTGGGATTGGCGGCGATGATCTGCCGCGCCACGGTGGTGATCTGGTCGGCGTCCGTAATCTGCGCCAGACCCTTCTCACTCACCAGTGCGCCGGCGGTCTTCCCCGTGGAGAACATTTCCGCCAGAATATCCTTCGCCATTTTTCCAGACACGGTTGCCTTCGCGATAAGTTGCAGCAATTCCGCCAGATGGGGGGCGGTCACCGGGGAATCCGTGATTTCGCGGCCCGCTTCGTTGAGCAGATGCATCAATTCGCTTAGCACCCAGTTGGCAGCGAGTTTGGGCTCAACACTCACCTTGATGACATCCTCAAAGTAATCCGCCACGGCTCTCGACAGCGTTAATTGGCTGGCATCATATTCAGGCAACGCATACTCACTGATGAAGCGCTCACGGCGGGCGTCCGGCAATTCGGGCAAGGACTTCCGCACCCGTGCTTTCCACTCATCCGTAATCACCAGGGGCAGCAGGTCAGGCTCCGGGAAATAGCGGTAGTCATGCGCAAATTCCTTCGAGCGCATTCCGTAGGTTCGCTGCTCGCGGCTATCCCAAAGGCGAGTTTCCTGATGGATGGTCCCGCCGCCTTCCAGAACATCAATCTGGCGGTCAATTTCATAGGCCAGCGCCTTGTGCAAAAAGCGAAAGGAGTTAAGGTTCTTCACTTCGGTTTTCACGCCGAGCTCCGTGGCCCCGGCCAGACGCACGCTGACGTTGGCATCGCAGCGCAGGCTACCCTCCTCCATATTGCAGTTGGAAACATCAAGGTATTGCAGCAAGGTCTTCAGGCGCGTCAGGTACTCAAACGCCTCGTCGGGCGAGCGCAAGTCCGGTTCGCTTACAATTTCGATCAGCGGCACTCCCGAGCGGTTCAGGTCAATATAGGAATTGCGGTCGGAATCCGGGAACCCCTCGTGGATCGATTTGCCTGCGTCTTCCTCCATGTGGACGCGCGTCACGCCGATGCGCTTGCGATGATTATCCACCTCGATTTCCACCCAGCCATCCACGGCGACCGGTTCGTCAAATTGGGAAATTTGATAGCCCTTGGGCAGGTCGGGGTAGAAGTAATTCTTCCGCGCGAATCGCGACCGGGTATTGATGGCGCAGTTCAGTGCCAGCGCCGCTTTGATCGCCATCGTGACCCCATCCTGGTTCAACACCGGGAGCGCGCCCGGCAAGCCCAGGCACACCGGGCAGACGTTGGAATTCGGCGGATCGCCAAAATGCGTCGAGCAGGAACAGAATATTTTCGTTTTCGTCAGAAGTTGGAGATGAACCTCAAGGCCAATCACGGCCTCATATTTTGTACGCGCCACGGTGGAAACAGTCATGAGCAGATTTTCCTTGTTTCGGATTCGCCAAAGTAATTTTCCATTATACACGCTTCCGGTTAACGCCCAACCCGCCCGCGCTACCCATAGGCGCAGGATAAGAGCAGGGATTCGCACCATTGGCGCTGGGCCCGCGTGGCGGGATTGCACATTCCCGGAAACGACATTTTTCCTAGCGCCCACGCCCGCGGAGGACGACATACCGGCTGATGACATAGCCGAACGCCGCACCCGCGAAAACATCGGAAGGGAAATGCGCCTGCAGGGTGATTCGTGAGAAGCCAATCAAGCCCGCGGAGCCATAGGCGACCCAAGGCACCCAGCGGTGACTCCCATAACGGCGTGCGAAGACCGTAGCGATTGAGAATGCCGCGATTGTATGTCCGGAGGGAAAGCTCCCGTGCCCGGCGAGGGGGGAGTGGTAGGATTCAAACCACGTGTCGGAGTAGTTCCCACCCACGGGGATTGCTGCCGGACGCAGACGGCCGTCCGCAGTCTTGAAAACCCAGGCAAGGATCTCAGCGTCCACCAACGCTTCCGCAGAAAGCAGCGAAGTTTGCGTGGCGTAGGAATCCTTGCGCGCTTGCCCCAGAGCATAGAACGTAACCGGAACGAGGGAGAAAGCCAGCGCTGTGTTCCTGCCGCTGAAGCTACGATTGAATCCTGAGAAGGCCGACGTACGTCCGAAGTACGGGGTGTCGTAGGCATCAAGCGCCACCAGCGCCCCCACCGCGGCCGTGACCCCGAGTGCGGGCTTCCAATGCTCGCCGTGAGCGAGTTGAGAGGGGAATGTCCAAATACTCTTCTGGTCATGAAGAATATTGGGTGCAAGAGATTTCCAGTTCACGGTGCGTGCGGAGCCGAGAGGATCATCGAGTGGGAGCGCGGATGGCGAGGCGGACTCGCTTTGCGGGTCCTCGGGTGAGGCAGCGAACGCATGCGCACCCGCCAGCAAACACACCCCCAGCAGAATGGATTTTACGCGCCACGCCCTGAGTATCATCCCAAATCAATGCTACGCCGGCCACCGTCGCTTTGCAATCAGCGGGAATTGACAGGGTCACATGGCTGGGGAGACCGGCCCCAACGAGGGGGTACGGACGACAATGTTGTCTTGACCGTGGGCTCCTCCCTCGATAGCCAAGGCATAGCCTGCTGGAATAGTTGAACCCCGTGCGGAAACGGCTGGTTGTGTATCACACCCATTTGGCACTAACCTCCGGAGCATCTTCATCGCCTTTACAACCGTATGAATCTTGTCGATTATGACGGTCAGGAGACTCGGACGTAGGGCTCATGATGGAAATATGGGTTAATTTATGTTTGCCAATCCACGACGTCCGCATTACTATCGGCCAACTTTATACGGAGGAGGCGAGATTATGAATCGTAGTATTCACTTCATCATGCTGATGAGCTGCCTGATGATTCCTTCTTTTCTCTCGGCGCAAGCATTGGATTCGACTGTCTGCGACATTCTGGCAAACCCGCAATTGTTTGACGGAAAGATTGTGCGCATCAAGGGAACCGTCATCGCCGGCTTTGAAGAATTCTCGGTCCGCGGATCGGGTTGCAATCAGACGGTCAATGCCATCTGGCTGGCTTACCCGCAGGGGAGCAAGGGAAAGGCGGGTCCTCTTGCAATGCTTAGATTGCAGCTCGGCAAGAATCACCCCGCTGAGGTCACCAGCGTGAATCGTCCGCCGGTAACGCTCGATAAGAACAAGGACTTCAAGAATTTCGACACCCTTTTATCGACCCCGGCAAAGACCAACGGCATGTGCCTGGGTTGCGGGAAATTTACTGTAACGGCGACGCTTGTTGGACGATTAGATGGGACGAAGGAGACGGGGTTCATCCGCAACAGCGGAGGGAGCGTGATTGGAGTTGCCGGATTTAGAAATTTGAACCGTTATAGCGCCCGCCTGGTTCTGCAGTCCGTTTCCGAAATCTCTTCGCAGGAGATCGATTATGCGAAGGGAGGGACGCCTACCCCGGACGATGCCGCGTCAGCAAATCGGGCTTTTACACCAGGATCACCCACTGCCGGCCAGGTAAAGAGGGGGGCGGCTGCATTCGGCGCTCCGGGAGAAGACAATGGGGTCGAGGTGGCTATGGGCGGGGCAAATGAAATTCCCGAGAATGACAACCCCAAATCCAATGCAAACTCTCCCGATGGGCTCGTATTTCAAGCCACCTTTGATGCCGGGCGATTGAAAGGGCCGGCAATGGAACTCGTTATCTCCCACCTTGGAACGCACATCGCCGACATTCGCAGCCCGGAACCTGGGATCCGTGACTTGTCCGCGTACGGGGCGGAATTCCGCGCTTGGCAAACCTCAATTCTTAATGCTGTGGCCGATAAGGCTAAGGCGCTGACATTGCCCGGCGGTTACATGATTTATAATCAATCATGGTCCGATTCTGACCTGGGCAAAAATGCAAATAGTGGCATCTCAGGATTTCTTGTAAATTGGGTGAGCATAACGAATCCACCAAAGCCGTAGCTGCATGCTGCATGGACTCTGGTGGGCGGTCGATTATTCATCTGATGCCGGAGCTACTATGACCACCAACTCAACTCCCGAAGTTGTCGATTTCATCACCATTGAAAAGGGTACCGACCTTGTCGTTTCGTTTGCGATTCCCGACAAGGAACCGGGTGAAGTCCTCAGCCTCACCTTGATCCGGACGCCAAAGTTCGAGTTCGCGCTGCCGGAAGACGAGAAAGGGGTCAGCGTATCGCACGACTCTTTTCCACAAGAGGGGATCGAGGATCGCTTGCAACGCATCAGGGTAGTGCCGCCGGTCGTTTCGATTGCGACGAGAAACAGACGGTACGAGCTTGATGTGTCCAAGGTGGATCGGAAGGAACTAAAATCCGCAATGCGGGTTCTGGAGCGGATGAACTTCGATAATCGCTTCGTACTGAAGTTCGAGTAGAAGGCTGCGGAAAAGACTCGCTGGGGCTGTCATAAATCACTGCTGTCCAAATTAGCAGACGGCCGTGTGGCGAACACGGTTCTGCTCGTGAACCATCACAAATACGACGCCAAACTAACGATTCATTTTCCCTCGCCCCCTTGGGGGAGAGGGGGGACCGCAAGGCGGGGGGTGAGG
>JARLGN010000195.1 GCA_031292775.1 Acidobacteriota bacterium
CCCCGGCTGATGACGGCGCCGGTTGCGGTCCACCCTCTCCCCCAAAGGGGCGAGGGAAGTAAATTCAAATTACCTCTCCCCTCGCCCCTTTGGGGGAGAGGGGCCGGGGGTGAGGGGGTCGCATGGCTTGCCCACCGGCCGGTCACTAACACAAGTCACAGACTGTTCAATCCGGCCCCCGCCGGTGGCTGAGCTGCCTTCTGCTTTCTGCTTTCTGCCTACTCCCCTATTTAGAAACGCCCTGCTTCCTCAACCTCGTGGTAAAATCCCCGCTACCATGGGAATGCGAGATCGTTTGCGCAGTTTTTTCCGTCTTTTCCTTCTGTTCACGGTTTTGGTGGCCGTGGCGTTGGTGAGCGCCATCACCACGATCCGGCTCACTATTCATGGGCGGCAGGCGAACATGCCCAAACTGGTGGGAGTTTCCCTTGAGTCCGCGCAGCGCCTCACTGCCTACCTGGGCCTGGAGCTGAAAGTCGAAGACAAGCTTTACAGCGCACAATACCCCGCGAATACGATTGCGCAACAGATGCCGCCCCCGGGCACGCGGATGAAGATGGGGCAGCACGTGCACGTGTTGGTCAGCCTGGGACCTCCGCAAGTGACGGTGCCCAACATGGTGGGAGACAGTGTGCGTGCGGCGCGCATCAATGCCATGCAGCGAGGGTTGACCGTGGCGGAGGCGGCCGTAGTCCCCTGGCCGGGCGACCCGGATCAGGTGGTGGCGCAGGATCCACCTCCCGCGACCACAGAATTGCGCACCCCCACGGTGAACCTGTTAATCTCCGGCGGTGACGAACCCGCTGCCTACCTCTGCCCCCGATTCGTAGGGCAGCCCATCAACGAAGTGCGCCGGATTCTGGAGAAGAATGGGTTCAAAGTCGGGGAGGTGGCCCCGCTGGCCACGGACAGCGGGTCCCAAGGCGTCATCCTGACGCAATCCCCTCCCCCGGGTGGCAAAATCGGCTCGGATGCGGTTTTCAGTTTTCAGGTCACCAAGTAAGGCAATCGGGTGATCGGATCATCGGACCATCGGTTCAACTCGCTAGCACCTATGCTTCCACTGCAAACACCGGCTTCCTGGTCTTCCATTTACCGCGGGTAAAGTCAGGGCACTCCACCACGGCGCCTTCGGTAATGGACTTTTCCGAGAGCGGATTAATGACGCTCATCACCACCGAGTCATAGACGTCGATGGGAGTTTGCGTCTTGTTGCGGACGGCATTGAGGAACTGGTTCAACTCCTGGTAATCCGTGCCGCCATGTCCCACCAGAAGCTGGGCGCCGGCGTCGTTCCTGCCGTGCAGGGAGTTCGCCTGCTGCTGGGCGGCCTTCCACCACGCGTGGTCGTATTTTTCCTGATAAGGATCGAACGGTTCCCATTCCTCATACTTGGGACTGCGGTCTTTCAGGTAAATCGCCTTGCGCTGCTCGTTGTAAACGCCCTCCAGGCCTTGAACCTCCCAGCGATTGTCGTAGGGCCGAGGCAACTGCATGTCGTAATTGACCACAATGGTGTTGCCCTTTTTGGTTTTCACCAGCGTGGAGACGATGTCACCTTGCGCGTACGTCCGCTTGGCGTTGGGATGGTTGGGGCCAAACTTCGTCGCGAAGTAATGGTTGATCCCCAAGGAGCGATTGGCGAAGGAAACCACTTTGTCAAAATAATCGCCGCTGCCGATATTCATCCAGCCAAACACCGGTCCCAGCGCGTGCGTGGTGTACTGGCTGGCGTTGTGCTTCACCAGGAACTCGCCGCTCCAGCGCATGTTGCCCTTCTCGTCAAAGAACCAGTGGTCAATGCAGTTGTGCGTGTGGGCGCAGTGGCTGTGGACGACTTCGCCCAGCATTCCCGCGCGAATCATGTTCAGCACGGCCAGGTTGTCGCGGCGGAAGCTCCAATTCTCCAGCATCATGCAGGGCACCTGGGTTTCCTCGTAGGTGTTCACCACGTCCCAGCACTCTTCCACAGTCAACGCCACAGGCACTTCCACCGCGGCGTATTTGCCGGACTTCATCGCGCACACGGCGATGGGAGCGTGATATTCCCAGTAGGTGGCAATCAGCACCGCGTCCAGGTCATCGCGGGTCATCATGCGCTGGTAATCCTCGGTGTCGCGACCGTAGCCTTCCGGCCGCTTCTGCCCGGATTTCTCCACCAGTGACTGCGCGTGTTCCAAATGGTCCTGGGTAATGTCGCAGATGGCGGGGATTTGGACGCCCATGGTCAGCAGGGTCTGCAAAAGACTGCTGCCGCGCCCGCCCACCCCGATCATGCCCACACGCACGGGCTTTACATCCGCCGCCGCGCCAAAGGCAAAAGCGTTGGTCATCGCCCCCGCGCCCAGCGTGGTCGCCGAACTGATTTTCAGAAAATCTCTTCGATTAAGTCTGTCATTCATGGTCAATGCCCCCCAGTGATGTGTCCCTGCGCATACTTTACCCTTCGCAAAAAGGACGATTTGTCACGTACGCACACGCCCCGACAGCGCAAAAAGTTAATCCAGCACGCCTCACGCCAAGATCAGGTACTCACTTAGTAAATTCCGCTTGCGCCACGTAGTTCAGAAACGTAGAATGCTGGGTCGCAAAGCGGAAGTCCACGCATCCTGATCGGAATAGCAAGCTTTCGGACAGGCCAGCCGTGTCCTCGCCAAAAAGCCCGCGGATGTTATTGCTCCCTCTGAGTGCAATTCCCGACCCGGAGAACTTTCCTTCTCTTGCTGTGGTGCATCATGACATCAAACTCATTCAAGCTCAGAACGTGCATCCTGCTCGTTTCCATTTTACTTCCCTCATTGAGTGTTTTGGCGCAAACCCCCACCGTCCGCGCCCGGGTCATCGAACGCGTGGACATGCAAAAGCTTGCCGCGCTGCGAGGGAACGTCCACCCGTTGGCGCGGCCGGAATTTGACCAGGGCGTGGCGCCCGACGACTTGCCCATGCAGCGCATGTTGCTGGTTTTGCAGCGTGCGCCGGAGCAGGAGACATCCCTGCGACAACTGCTGGATAACCAGCAGGTAAAGTCATCGCCCCTATTTCACCAATGGATCACACCCGAGCAATTCGGGCAGCAATTTGGCCCCGCGGATTCTGACGTTCAGGCCGTCACCGACTGGCTCGCGTCGCAGGGATTCCAAGTCGCAAAAGTCGCCGCAGGCCGCACGGTCATCGAATTCTCTGGCACGGCAGGGTTGGTTCGGCAGGTTTTGGGCACAGAGATTCACCGGTTTGCGTTGAAAGGCGAGAATCACTGGGCCAACACCAGCGACCCGCAAATTCCCGCCGCGCTGGCGCCGGTGGTGGCCGGCTTTGCCTCGCTGAATAACTTTCCCCGGAAACCCCTGAACCACAGCCTGGGAACCTTTACGCGGTCGAAAGCGACCGGCGAGGTGCAGCCTCTGTATACCTACCTTTATGGGGGCTACTACCTTGGCTTGGGTCCCACGGACTTTGCCACGATTTACAACGTGCTGCCCCTGTGGAATTCTGACACGGACGGCACCGGGCAGACCATTGCCGTAGTAGGCGAAACCAATATCAATCTCCAGGACGTAACGGCCTTCCGCCAATTGTTCAGCCTCCCAGCAAATCCGCCCAACATCATTTTGAATGGTCCCGACCCCGGGATCACGGCGGAGGATGAAACGGAAGCCGACCTCGACGTCCAATGGTCAGGAGCGGTTGCCAAGGGCGCAACAATTGATTTTGTGGTTTCGGAATCCACCGAGACGACCCCCGGAATTGATCTTTCCGCACTGTACATCGTTGATAACAATCTGGCGCCCGTTATGAGCATCAGCTACGGGGGCTGTGAAGCGCAGTTGGGGGCGGGTGGAAATGCGTTCCACAGTACGCTCTGGGAACAGGCTGCCGCCCAAGGCATAACGGTATTGATCGCGTCGGGCGACTCGGGCTCCGCGGGTTGTGACTACGCCGGGGAACCCTCCAACGTCGCGCTGCAAGGCCTGGCGGTTAGCGGAATGGCTTCCACCCCCTTCAATGTGGCGGTAGGGGGGACGGACTTCCACATTACCGCGAACAATTTCACCACGTATTGGTCCCTTCAGAACAATTCCGCTAATTCCTCCGCCAAATCCTACATTCCCGAAACCACTTGGAACGATTCCTGTGCGGCCTCCGGGTCGCGAGGCG